>JBOGYU010000324.1:0-5472 GCA_050696935.1 Solirubrobacteraceae bacterium
GCTCGGCCTCCACGTCCGCCAGGGCCTCCCCGCGGGCGGCGCGGAGGGCGTTGCGGGCCTCGAGCATCTGGCGGATCTCGGCCTCGCGCTCGGCGGCGGGCGCGGGCGCGGCGGGGCGGTCCTCGTCGATCGACATCGCGCCGCGGCCGATCTGCTCGTAGGACCCGCCGCTGGTCACGAGTGCCCACACGGCCGCCACGGCGGCGATCCCGACCACCACGAACAGCACGATTCCGAACGCGCCCTCCATGCGTCCATTGTGACCGGTTCGTTCTTGTCGCCGCATCAACGGGTAGGTACCCTGGAAGGGTCGTTGACTGACTAGTCAATCTGGGAGCCGAAACCGATGGTCGATTTCACCCTCACCGACGAGCAGAAGGCGCTGCGCGAGATGGCGCACGACTTCGCCGAGAAGGAGATCCGCCCGGTCGCCTGGGAGTTCGACCGCGACGGCACGTGGCCCGACGGGATCCTCCGCAAGGCGTGGGAGCTGGGGCTGATGAACGTCCACGTGCCGGACGGGTACGGCGGGCCCGGCGCGTCCTACCTCGAGGGTGCGCTGATCGAGGAGGAGCTCTCCTGGGGCTGCTCGGGCATCGCGACCTCGATCGGCGCCAACGGCCTGGCCTCGGCCCCGCTGGCCCTCGCGGGCTCCGAGGAGCTCAAGAAGACCTACCTCGGGATGCTCGCCGAGGAGTACACGCTCGCGTCCTTCTGCCTGACCGAGCCCGACGCCGGGTCGGACGTCTCGGGCATGCGCACCACGGCGGTTCGCAGGGGCGACAAGTACGTCATCAACGGCTCCAAGTGCTTCATCACCAACGGCGGCTACGCCGACTGGTACACGGTCTACGCCAAGACCGACAAGGAGGCCGGCCACCGCGGGATCTCCTGCTTCCTCGTCCCCCGTGACGACACGGTCACGGTGGACAAGAAGGAGGACAAGATGGGCCAGCGGGCGTCCAACACCGCGACCATCAGCTTCAACGAGACCGAGATCCCCGCCGACCACCTGATCGGCGAGGAGAACAAGGGCTTCAAGATCGCGATGATGACGCTCGACCGCACGCGCCCCGGCGTGGCGGCGATGGCCACCGGCATCGCGCGCGCCGCGTTCGAGTTCGCCACCGAGTACTCGAAGCAGCGCGTCCAGTTCGGCGTGCCGATCGCGATGCACCAGGCGATCCAGTTCATGATCGCCGACATGGCGACGAAGGTGCACCTCTCGCGCCTCGCCACCTGGAACTCCGCCGTGCTGCTCGACCAGGGCAAGCGGAACACGATCGAGTCCTCGCACGCCAAGCGCTTCGCCGCCGACACCGCGATGGAGGTCTCCACGGACGCCGTGCAGGTCTACGGCGGCTACGGCTTCATCAAGGACTACCCGGTCGAGAAGCTGATGCGCGACGCGAAGATCATGCAGCTCTACGAGGGCACGTCGCAGATCCAGCGGCTCGTGATCGCGCGCGAGACGCTGCTGCCGCGGCGGATCGAGGAGCCGGCGGCCGCCGCAGCGTGAGCCTGGTCTCCGCCGCGGTCGTCGTCCCCGGCCGCGCGGCGGACGCGGAGGCGCTGTGGTACGACCCGCACCGGTGGCCGGCGTGGGTCGACGGCTTCGGCCATGTGGTCAAGCTCGAGGGCGACTGGCCGGAGGTCGGGGCGCGCCTGCTGTGGGCGTCCCCGCCGAAGGGCCGCGGGGTCGTCGCCGAGCGCGTGACGGCCTACGAGCCGCGCGCCGGCCAGACGCTCGAGGTCGAGGACGAGAAGCTGAACGGCATCCAGTCCGTCGTGTTCGAGCCGGTCGGCGACGAGGTGCGCGTGACACTCACCCTCGACTACAGCCTCAAGCAGGAGCGGCTGTTCACGCCGCTGCTCGTGCGGTACTTCGTGCGCCGCGCGATGCGCGACTCGATGCGCCGCACCCTCACTCGCTTCAGCCATGAGCGGCGGGCCGAGCTGAGCTAGGGTGCATTGCCATGTTCGTGCTCAAGGCGGCGGTGGTCGGCGCGGGGGTGATGGGCGGCGAGATCGCCCAGGTCATCGCCGCGGCGGACATCCCGGTCGTGCTCAAGGACGTCGACGCAAAGTTCGTCGACGCGGGATTGCAGAAGGCGCGCGAGGTCACCGAGGGCCAGGTCGCGAAGCTCGTCGAGAAGGGCAGGCTGTCGGAGGAGGACGCGGCGGCGCAGGCCGAGCGGACGCTCGGCCTGATCACCGGCACGACGTCCTACGACGAGTTCGGGGACGTCGACTTCGCGATCGAGGCCGTGCCCGAGCGGATGGAGATCAAGCACGCCGTGTTCGCGGAGCTCGACGCGGCCACGCCCGGCCACGCCATCCTCGCCTCCAACACCTCGGGCCTCTCGATCACCGAGATCGGCGACGCCACCACCCGCCCCGACCAGGTCGTCGGCTTCCACTTCTTCTGGCCCGCCTCCCGCATGCGGCTCATCGAGGTGATCGAGGGCGAGGACACCTCGCCGGAGACCGCCCAGGCGGCGGCCAACTTCGCCCAGGCGATCAAGAAGATGCCGGTGCGCTGCCACGAGTGCCCGGGCTTCGTGGTCAACCGCATCCTGCTCTCCACGGCCAGCGAGATCTGGCGCTACCAGGACGAGACGGGGATCGACGTCGCGGCGCTCGACGACTTCATCGCCGAGCGGGCGCAGATGCCGATGGGCCCGTTCCGGGTGGCCGACATGTCGGGCCTGGACACGGTGGTCAAGGTCGCGCGCGACATGCGCGAGGCCTACGGCGACCGCTTCTACGTCCATCGCGGCATGGAGGAGATGCTCCGGCGCGGCGACCTGGGGGCCAAGACCGGGAAGGGGTTCTATGAGCACTCCTGAGACGGCGCAGCAGATCGACGAGCGGATCGCCGACCGGTTCCAGCTCAAGGCGCTGGTGGAGGCGTGCCTGGTGCTCGAGGAGGGCATCGCGGGCGTGCGCGACATCGACCTCGGGCTGATGATGGGCACCGGGATGGTCCCGGGGCCGTTCGCCCGCGCCGACCTGCGCGGGCTGGACGACGTGCTGGCGGCGCTGGAGGAGCACGGTCTCGAGGCGCCCGTCGTGCTGCGGCGGCTGGTGGCCCAGGGGCGGCTGGGGGCCAAGAGCGGCCAGGGCTTCTACCCGTACCCGCAGCCGGAGCCGGGCTACGAGCAGTCTGCGGTGAAGCTGGACCTCCGCGGCGAGGCCGCGATCGTGTGGCTGGACAACCCGCCGGCGAACTCGCTCTCGCCTGCGGTCGTCGAGGGGCTCGAGCGCGCCTGGTCGGCGATCGAGGGCTCGTCCGCAAAGGCCATGATCGTCGCCTCTCCGAACCCGGCGCTGTTCTGCGCGGGGGCCGACATCAAGGCGTTCACGCAGATGGACGCCGCGAGCGGCCGCGAGCTGCTTGACCGCGCGCACGCGCTGCTGCGCTCCTGGGAGCGCTCGCGGATCATGACCATCGCCGCCGTCAACGGGATGGCGCTCGGCGGCGGCTGCGAGATCGCGATGGGGTGCGACGTGCGGCTGGCCGCGTACTCGGCCTCGTTCGGCCAGCCGGAGATCGACCTCGGGATCATCCCGGGCTTCGGCGGCACCCAGCGGCTGCCGCGGCTCGTCGGCCCGGCCAAGGCGCTGGAGATGAACACCGTCGGCGAGCCGATCTCGGCCGAGGAGGCGTACGAGTACGGCCTCGTGAACCGCCTCGTCGCCGACCACGAGCTGTTCGACGCCGCGCTGGCGTGGGCGCGCAAGTTCGCGGGCCAGGCGCCGCTGGCGCTCGAGAACATCAAGCGGGCGTCGCACCGCGGGGACCTCGACGAGGGCATCGCGGCCGAGAAGGACGCGTTCGCGGCCGTGTTCGCGTCCGAGGACGCGCGCGAGGGGATCGGGGCGTTCCTGCAGAAGCGGACGCCGCGCTTCAAGGGCGCGTGAGCGCCGGGGACCGGCCGCCGACCCCGCCCGGCCGCGAGGCCGCCCGGCTCGCCGACCTCATCCGGGGCGCGCGCTCGGTCGTCGCGCTCACCGGAGCCGGGATCTCCGTGCCCTCGGGGATCCCGGACTTCCGGTCGCCCGGCACCGGGCTGTGGGCGAACGTCGACCCGATGGAGGTCGCCCACATCTCGGTCTGGCGCCGCGACCCCGAGCGCTTCTGGTCCTTCTACGGGCAGCGCTTCTCGGTGCTCGACGGCAAGGAGCCCAACGGCGCCCACCGTGCCCTGGCCGCGCTCGAGGCGGCGAGCCGGCTGGACGCCGTCATCACGCAGAACATCGACGGCCTGCACCGCGCGGCCGGCACGCGCGAGCTGGTCGAGATCCACGGCTCGGTCGCCACGGCATCGTGCCTCGCGTGCCGGGCGCGGTATCCGCTGGCGGAGACCCGGGCGCGGCTTCCGCTGCCGCGCTGCGACTGCGGGGAGGTCTTGAAGCCGGACGTCGTCCTGTTCGGCGAACTGCTCGACGAGGCGGCGATGGAGCGCGCCTCGGCGCTCGCCGCGGGCGCCGATCTGATGCTCTGCATCGGCTCGTCGCTCGAGGTGTTCCCGGCGGCGGGACTGCCGGAGCTGACGCTCTCTTCGGGAGGCGCACTCGCTGTCGTCACGCAGGGTTCGACGCCGTTCGACTCCGTCGCCGCGGTGCGCCTCGGCGGCGACGTCGAGGCTGAGATGGTCGCCGTGATCGACGAACTTCGGCTTTGAGGGAGCGGGCTCGGCCAGGATCGTTGCCACCGTCCTGCCTAAAGGGGACAGTGTCCCCCTAATCCAGGACAGTAGCCCGAAAACACGGTCCGATCCCCCTCCTTCAATGCCGGGGTTCGTCCCGCCGCGCGGCGACGGCGCGCGCCCGCAGCGCCGCCTCCAGCCGTCCGACCGCCGCCTCGATAGCAGAGAGACCCTCCGGATCGAGGCCCGTCACCAACGCCGCCTCAGCCGCAGCCGCCACCGCCCCCCGGTGCCCCGCCAGCTCATCGAGCCGCGCCGCCATGTCAGCCGCCTCCCGCCACGCCTCCAGCTCCGCCAGCGCAGCCTCGAGCGCGATCGAGGCTTGCAAAGCGGCCTCCCGCGGCCGCCCGTGCTCCAGATCCGCGCGGGCGCGCAGGACGAGCTCCTCGCAGGCGAGCGCGGCGTCGCGGCTACTCAAGAGCGCGGCGAGCCGCTCCTGCGGCGCAAGCGCGAGCGAGCGGGACGCTCGCGAGGACTGCGGCGGCAGCTCGCGGGCGGCCTCCCAGTCCCCGTCGGCCACCTGCTCGCCCGTCCCGTAGCCGACTCGGCACACCGAGGCGCGCGCCTGGTCGGCGTCGGCCTGCCACGGATCCGCGGCCGCCACGCGATGCCCGGCCACGGTGCGGTTGAGCAGCGCCAGCGCGTCCCCCAGCACACGCTCGCGCTGGTCCCCGCACGCCCGCGCCAGCCACGCGTCGGCCGCCTCCAGCTCGCCGAGCGGCGCCGCGTCGATCACCGTCGCGCGCGTGACCTCCACCGG
>JBOGYU010000325.1:0-5458 GCA_050696935.1 Solirubrobacteraceae bacterium
GCGCGGCGGCGGGCGCCGGTGTCGCGAGCGGCGCGACCGGCGTCACCGCGACCGGGGCCGGCACGGCGAATGCCCGGGGCTACACGCCGCCGCCGAGTGCGCAGGCCCAGGCGTCCGGGCCGGGCGGTCGGAACGGGCTCCAGACCCCGAGCTTTGCCGGGCGCGAGCAGGACTTCGCCAACGAGAAGTTCGAGGCCAATCTCCGCGAGCGGACCAGCCCTGTGTCTGTCGAGGGCGCCCGACAAGCGCTGCAGAGCCTGCCCGAGGAGACCCAGCGCGGCGTCGGGCACCTGGTCTCCGAGCACGGCGCCGGGTCGCGCGAGCACCTCGCCTACCAGGCAATGGGCGAGTGGTCGCCGCAGGAACGCGAGGCGCTGCGTACCCTCGCCGGCGGCAGCGCAGCGGTCCGCGCCCAAGCGGTCAACGACGTGCTGGCCGACTCCGACGCCCCCGGTTCCAACGGTCCGGCCGGCGAGCAGACCGCCGCCGAGGCCGCCGTGCACGGGCAGCCCGGCGGCGGCGCCTTCGACGAGGGGGCTGCGGACAGCCCGCACGACGTGCCGCGGGAGGCGAGCTATGCGGACGACCAGTCGGGCGGTGCCGGTGCCGGCTTCGGCGGCGCTCCGATCTCGCAGCCGCCGACCAAGGGCGGCAACGGGGCCGCCCACGCAGGCGCCGGCGGGTCGCCGCCCGGCGGCGGCTTCGGCAGCCTCGGATCGTCGTTGCCGGGCGGATCGCCCGCCACACCGGCGACCCCCACCCAGCGGCCGGGCGGCGAGCCGCCCGCACCCGGCCCGCGACCGGACAACCCGGCGCCGCCGCGCGAGCCGCGCGGACCCGACCCCGACACGCTGTTCCCGGACGGTTAGCCCGGCAGAGGCGAGCCACGGCAATCACGTCCCATGACCCAACCCGGCCCACTGTCATACGACCTCGGCCGCCCAGAAGGCGAGCGGCCGTGAACCCCGCGCCCGCCCACCTCGAGTCCAAGCTGCGCTTCTGGGATCTCACCGTCGGCCAGATCGCCGTGGCATTCGTGGGGATCTTGATCGGCGTCACATGGGCGAAGTTCCTGTGCCCGTTCGACGGCATGTGGGCGGCCATATCCGGCGCCTACATCGCCGCGCTGCCCGTCGTGCCGGTGTTCGTGGCCAGCCAGACCGAGTTCGATCTGTGGGGATTCGTCGCCGGCGCGTTGCGCTGGCGGCGCCTGGAGGGCCGATACGTCCCGGGCGCCGGCGGTACCCACGAGGGGTACCAGCTCACGGCCGACCGCCCCGACGTCGACCCGTCGACCAACCCGCACGCGCTCGACCTCGACCTGCAGGCGCTCTGGGAGGAGGCATGATCGCCACGCCCCTCGAACTGCGCTCGGCGGCCGCGCCCGCGGCCGGAACGCCGATCCGCGTCGCAGGCGCTCCATCCGTCGCGACCCGCGCACGCGCGCGGGCGGCAGACGCATCCTGCCGAGGACGAGCAACCGACGCTTCTGCGAACAGCAAGGAGACCCGATGACCGCCAAGGGCGCAGTGAAGGCCACGCGCGACGAGCTTCCCGAAGCCGGCGAGCTGCTTGCCGTCGAGGCCATCGATCGCACCGGCCTGATCGTCACCAGCGAGGGCGCCTTCGTGCGCATGTTCCGGGTGGTGCCCCCCAACCCGCTGTTGATGTCCGCCGAGGAGCGCGCCAAGACCGCCGGGACCTTCCAGCGACTGGTCTCCCAGCTCAAGGCCGACGAGACGCTGCAGATCTACATCGACGCGCGGCCGGTCAATCTGGCCGAGCTGCTGGCCACCTGCCGGCGCGAGGTGCATGCCAGCGCGGGCCCGGCGCCGACGCGCGAGCGGCCCGCCCGCGACGCGATCGCGCTCGCGCAGTGGCGGCTGTACGCGGCGCTCGAGGAGTCGCTGAAGCTGCACGCCGACGAGCAGGCCGCGGTCCAGGTCTCAGCCCACGTCGTGGTGCCGCTCGTGCCGTGTCAGACGGCGGCGCGCGCCGCGCTGGCCTGGGTCAAGCGCAGCCGACTGCCCGCCGGACCGCTCGAGCGTCCGCTGCAGGCCCATCGACGCGCGGTGCGCGAGCATCTCGCCCACGTCGACGCGCTGCGCTCCGAGCTCGAGGCCGAAGGCATGGCGACCGACCTGCTCGACGGCGACCAGGTCATGCACCTGCTGTGGGCCCGGTTCAACCCCACCAAGGCCGACAACGGGCGCCGCCCCCCGACGTCGACCGTCGAGGTGCTGGGCGAGCTCGACGCGCCCAGCGAACGCGAAGTAGCCCGCCAGGCGGCGCTTCGGCTGAAGGCGCAGATCGCCCAGTCAGCCCTGGACTTTCGCTCCTCGCATCACCACGGCCGGGTCGACCGCGACGCCGAGCAGACCATCCTCGTGCACAACACCGCCGGACGCACGTCGATGGGCTGGCTGCACGGCGCGATGCTGACGCGCCAGCCGTTCACCATGAGCGTGTTCATCCACGCGCTCGAGCGCCGCCGCGAACGCCAGAAGCTCAAGATGGCCTACCGGCGGATGTTCACCATCAACCGAGGCGCCGAGAGCCGCGGCCGGGTGCCCGACTTCGACCGCTACGTCCAGGAGCGCGAGTACGAGCAGCTCCTCGGCGAGATGGCCACCGGCGAGCAGGCCAACCTCTTCCGCGTCTCCATCTACCAGACGCTGCGGGCGCGCGGCCCAGAGCCGAACGTCGCCGCCCTCTCGGAGGCCGTCGACTTCTGCGCGGAGTCGATCGAGTCCACCGGCGACTGCAAGGTCAACCGCGGCGAGTTCCGCCAGCACGAGCTGTGGCAGAGCAGCCTGCCGCTGGGGCGCGACGTGTACGGCAAGGTGCGCAAGTACCCAACCGCCAACACCGGCGACACGGTGCCGCTGGTGGGCACTCGATGCGGCTCGCCGACGGGGATACCGTTCGCGTTCGCCGACCCGGGCCGCACTGTGGAGCTGCTCAACCCCTACGACGAGGAGCACTCCAACTACACGATCGTGATCGCCGGGCGCAGCGGCTCCGGCAAGACGATGACCGCCAACGTGATCCTGTCGCGCTGCCTGGCGCTCGGGGCGCGGGCATTCGTAATCGACCGAGCCGGCCACTACGAGGTGCTCACCCGGCTCGTCGACGGCGCGCAGCAGATCGAGATCGGCGCCGACGACTCCCCGTTCGCGCTGAACCCGTGGGACGTGCCCGATCCGGGCAAGGTCTCACGCGAGAAGACGGCGTTCCTGCTCGCTCTGCACCAGGTGATGATGGGCGGCCTGGACGGCCGGCAGGTCGGGATGATCGGCGCCGCCATCCGGGCGGTGTACGCCAAGGCCGCCGCGCTCCCGGGATGCCGGCCGCGCGAGTCGATGCTCCAGGACGAGCTGCGCGCCCAGGCCGCCGAGGCTCAGCAGGCCGACGCGGTCGACGTCGCCGCCACCCTGCGCAACCTCGCCGACCGCCTCAGCGAGTACTGCGGCGAGGGCACCTACGCGTACCTGCTGGACCGCGAAACCACCGTGCCCGCCGACGCGCCGCTCGTCGTGTTCGACACCCGCCGCTGCCCGGAGAGCGAGCTGCGGCTCGTGATGTTCTCGATCATGGAGTACGTCACCGGCACCGTCGAACGCCACTGGGAGGCGAACAAGGCGGCCGCCGGTCAGCCCGGCGCACCGCTGTTCCTCGGTCGCTCGATCATGCTGATCGACGAGGCCTGGCATCTCATCAGTCGCCCCGAGACCGGCGCTTACGCCAACAACCTCGCGCGACGCGCCCGCCATCTCGGACTGACGCTGATCGTCATGAGCCAGCAACTCTCGGACTTCGACACCGAGCACGGGGTCGCGCTGCTGGGCAACTCCTCCCAGCAACTACTGCTCGCCCAGAACCCCAAGGAGATCCCGTTCATCCAGGACACCGTCCAGCTCTCCGACCGCGAGGCCAAGGAGCTCTTCCGGCTCAAGACGGTCAAGGGCCGGCACGCGCAGATGCTGTGGCTCAACGGCACTCGCGGGCACGGCAAGGTGGCGCTGCGCGTCGGCCCAACCGAGTACTGGGCCTACACCTCCGATCCAATGGAAGTCGCGATCCGCGAGGCGGAGATCGCCAAGCACGACGGCAACCTGTGGGCCGCGATCGCGACGCTCGCGCGTCGCGGCACCCGGGCCCATCGCGACGACCCGGCCACCGTCGTCCGCGAGCCGGCCGAGGCGGTCAGCGAGGCGGCGTGATGAGCACCCCGGATGTTTCCCGACGCGTCGAGGCGGCGACGGCGAAGGGCCCGCGATCGCGGCGGTTGACCGTCATCGCCGACGAGCCTGGCACGCCGGGCGCCGCCGTGCCAGGCCGTGACGCAAGGCCCGCGGGCGCGGACGCCGGGACCGCGCGACGGGCCGAGCCGCAGGCGCCCCGCGGTCCGCTGCTCGCCGTCTGCGGCCTGTGCGGCGGCGCCGGCGCGAGCACGCTCGCCTACCTGCTGGCCGTGTCGGCGACACGCCGACGGTCGGATCCCGTGCTGGTGTGCGACACCGGGGGCCCCACCGGCGGGCTCGCCGGCTACGCCGGCGTCGCAACGCCGCGCTCGCTGGCGGAGGTCGCTGAGCACGTGGCCGCCGGGTTGCCGCCCGGACGCCTGTATGCCAGTACGGCCGATGGCGTGCGCGTGCTGGCCACCGGGCCGCGGTTCACGCCCGGCTGCGTCCGCGACGGGGTGGAGCTCGTGCTCGAGCACGCCCGCGGCGCGCACGCCCTCACCGTCGTGGACTGCGGGACGCTGACCCGCGAGGCCGAGCAGATCGCGCTGACCAAGGCGACCCATGTGGCCTGGGTGCTGCCCGCCACCCCGAGCGGCGCGCGTCGCGGCGAACGCGTGCTCGACGCCGTCAATCCCTACCTGCTCGGCCGCGAACTGGTGGTCGCGCGACGCGACGAACAGCAGCCCAAGGCGGCGTTGCGTGAGCTTAAGCGGCTCGCCGAAGCACGCAACGCCACGCTGATCCTGGTTCCCCACGTGCCCGACGTCGCCGCCGGTGAGGCCGATGAGGCGCTCAGCGCCGCCCAGGTGCCGCTGCAGGCGATCCACGGCGTGCTCGAGCGATGAGCCCGGACGTCACGCCGCCGCTGGCCGACGCCTCGGCGTCACCGCTGCTGCCTCGGCAGCGCGAGCAGCGGAGCTCGTCCGGTCGGGACACGCGCGGGCGAAGCGCGCCGCAGCCGCTCACCCTCCGCGGCACGGGCCGGCTGGCCACCCGCGTCGCCGGTCTGATCCTCGCGGTGATCGCGGTCGCCGCGGTGGCGCTTCGGCTGGTCGCGGCCGCCCCGACGGGACGCTGGCTGGACTACCCGTTCACGGGGGTGCCGGCGCGGCCGCTCGAGGCGGCGGTGATCTTCGCGCACAACGGACGGGCCCTGCTGGGCGTGTTCGGGCTGCTGCTGATCGCCCAGCTCGCGTTGCGCAGCCCGGGCG
>JBOGYU010000326.1:0-5445 GCA_050696935.1 Solirubrobacteraceae bacterium
GGCGTGGCCGGCACCTCGCGGTCGGGCGTGGGCACGGCCGGCGTGGTGGGCTCGTCGGGCACGACGGGCTGGTCGGGCGTGGCCGGTGTCGAGGGGACCTCCATGTGGTGCGGCTACCCGGGGGCGCGACCGGGTATCCGGGCCGCGCATGGAGCCCGTGACCGACGGCTTCGCGGAGCTGACGCTGCAGGCGCGCGACCTCGAGCGGCTGGAGCGCTTCTACGTCGACGGCCTGGGCATGCCGGTGCTGGCCCGCGAGGAGGATCGCGTGTGGCTGGCCGCCGGCCCGCGCGCCCGGCTCGGGCTGTGGACGCCGGGGGAGAAGGAGTTCGGCGACGAGGGAGGGGCGCACGTGCACTACGCGCTCTCCGCCGCGCCCGACCGGCTCGACCCGCTCGCCGAGCGGCTGCGCGCGCACGGTGCGACGGTGCGCGGGCCGAGGGAGCACGCGGGCGGCGACCGCTCGCTCTACGTCGAGGATCCCGAGGGCAACGTCGTCGAGGTGTGGGAGTACTTCGGTCGGGGCCGCGACGTCGGCGGGCTCGCGTCCTAGTCGACCTTCAGGCCCGAGCCGTACGCGTACAGGCGCTCGAGCGAGGAGCGGATGATGCGCGAGACGTGCATCTGCGAGCAGCCGACGCGCTCGGCGATCTCGGACTGGAGCAGGTCGTCCTTGAACCGCAGCCGCAGGATCTCGCGCGCGCGCTCGTCGAGGATGCCGGTCATACGCTCGATCGTGATGCCGGCCTCGACGCGGTCGAACTCGGCGTCCACGATGCCGATCAGGTCGCCCGCGCTCGCCGAGTCTCCCTCCTCCTCGTGGACGGGGGCGTCGAGGGAGCGCACCGAGCGCCCCTCGGTGGCCTGGAGCGCCTCCACGATCTCCTCCGGCGAGCGGTCCACGCGCCCGGCGATGTCGCCGACCGTGGGGGAGCGGCCGAGCTCGCCCCACAGGCTCTCGCGGGCCTCCTCTACCGCCAGGCACAGCTCCTGCAGGTCGCGCGCAGGCCGCACGTCCCACGTCGCGTCGCGGAAGTAGCGGCGCAGCTCCCCCAGGATCGTCGGGACGGCGTAGCTGGAGAAGGCGAGCCCGCGATCGGGGTCCCAGCGGTCGACGGCCTTCACCAGACCCACGGACGCGACCTGGACGAGGTCGTCGAGCGGCTCCGACGCGCGGCGGTAGCGCAGCGCCAGGCTGCGGGCGAGCGGCATGTAGCGCTCGATCAGCGCATCGCGCGCGTTCGCGTCGCCCCGGCGATGGCGGCGCATCAGCTGCTGGTCATCGCGCTGGCGCCGCGCGCGCTCGTGCCGGGTGGCACGGCGGTTCGCAGCCGGGCGCTGGGGAGCCGTAGCGCTGTTCGGCATCACGTCATGCCCTACCCCCGGTCCGAGCGGCCCCTGGCATCGACCTGTCCGTTTCCGAACACCGAAATCTAGAGGCTCTGACCCCTCTATCGGAAGCGGTCAGATTCCGCACCCGGATGGGGCCGCGCCGCCTTCGGTCAGAGACATTACGAGCGCAACCGACCGGAAACGGGCACCCTGCCTGATGTGGACGCGTTCGAGATCCAGGCCGACGTCCCGGGAGGCCCCGACGCCGCCCGGCGCGCCCGCACCTTCGTCCGGGACGTACTGGCCGGGCGGCTCCCGCGGCGCCAGCTCGCCGACGTGTCGCTGCTGGTGACCGAGCTGGTCGCGAACGGCGTGCGCCACGGCGGAGCCGGGTCCGGGCGCGAGCTGCAGCTGCGCCTGCAGGTCCGGCCCGCCGCGCTGCGTGTCGAGGTCGCCGACCCGGGGCCTCGCCGCCGCGTCTCCCCCCGCCGGCCGGACCTCGCCGGAGGCGGAGGACTCGGGCTGCAGATCGTCGAGCGCGTCGCCAGCCGCTGGGGCGTGGGCGACGGCCCTCGCACCAGCGTGTGGTTCGAGATGGACTGCCGGTAGCCAACCGGTAGCTTGCCCGGCCGTGGCCGGCAAGCGCCAGGAGGTCGAGATCGACGGGCGGACGCTCTCTCTGTCCAACCTCGACAAGCTGCTCTATCCGCAGGCGGGCTTCACCAAGGGCCACGTCATCGACTACTACACCCGCGTGGCGCCGGTGCTGCTGAACCACCTGCGCGGGCGGCCCCTGACGCTCAAGCGCTACCCGAACGGGGTGGAGGGCTCGTTCTTCTACGAGAAGCAGTGCCCGTCGCACCGCCCCGACTGGGTGCGCACGGCACCGGTCTACAGCCGCTCGAACGACCGCACGATCGACTTCTGCCTGGCCGACGACCTGCCGACGCTCGTGTGGCTGGCCAACCTCGCGGACCTGGAGATGCACACGTCGCTCGCCCTCGCGGAGGACGTCAAGCAGCCGACCATGCTCGCGTTCGACCTCGACCCCGGGCCGCCGGCCACGATCGTCGAGTGCGCGGAGGTGGCGCTGGAGCTGCGGGAGGTGTTCGACCACATCGGGCTGGAGGCGTTCCCGAAGACGTCGGGCTCGAAGGGCATGCAGATCTACGTGCCGCTCAACACGCCGGTCACCTACAAGGAGACCAAGGGGTTCGCGCTCGGCCTCGCCCAGCTCCTCGAGCGCCGGCTCCCGAAGCTGGTGGTCTCCCAGATGACGAAGTCGCTGCGCAAGGGCAAGGTCTTCGTCGACTGGAGCCAGAACGACGAGCACAAGACGACCGTGTGCGTGTACTCGCTGAGGGCGCTGGCGCAGCCGACCGTCTCGACCCCGCTCCTGTGGCGGGAGGTCGAGGGCGTCGTGGAATCGCGCGACCCGGACGACCTCGTCTTCACGTCCGCGGACGTGCTCGAGCGGGTGGCCGAGCACGGGGATCCCTTCGCGCCCGTCCTCGAGCTCGAGCAGGCGCTACCGTAGCCGGCCATGGACCTGGAAGAGCGCACTCTCGAGGACACGCTGGAGAAGACCTGCACCGTGTGCGGCGCGCGCCTCACCGGAACCGAGATCGAGGCCGCCCGCGAGCGCGGCGGGCCGTTCCTGTGCACGGTCCACGCGGCCGAGGAGCTGCCCGAGCTCGACGAGCCGGGCGCCGAGCCCGCCTAGCCGACCGGCTTGCGCTCCAGCCGGTGCACCGCCGGCCCCTGGAGCACCTCGCCGTCGACCGAGAAGCGCGAGCCGTGGCACGGGCAGTCCCAGCTCGTCTCCGCGCGGTTGAAGTTCAGCCGGCAGCCGAGGTGCGTGCAGGTGGGCGAGACCGCGGTGACGGCGCCGCCCCCGTCGCGGTAGGCAGCGAGCTTCTCTCCCTCGTGGCGGACGATGGCGCCCTCCCCGGGCTCAAGGTCGTCGAGCGACCGCCGCCCGGGCTTGGTGAGCCGGTCGCCGAAGAAGTGCAGGCCGACCTCCACGTTCTCCTTCAGGAGCCGGGCGGCCGAGGCGCGCGCGTTGATCCGGCCGGGGTCGAACAGCTCCGCCGCCGCGTTGTCGCGGCCCAGCAGCCGGTCCGCGAGGAGGATGGCCGCGGCGGTGCCGCCGGTCATGCCCCACTTCGCGAAGCCGGTGGCCATGAAGACGCGGTCCTCGCGCGGCGTGAGGGGCCCGACGTAGGGCAGCTGGTCGAGCCCTGCGCCGACCAGCGGTAGTCGACGGACGCGACGTCCCAGTGCTCGTGCGCGAAGGCCTCGAGCCGGCGGTAGCGCTCCTCGGTGTCGCCGCCGGCGCCGGTCTTGTGGCCCTCGCCGCCGACCAGGAGCAGCTCCTCGCCGGCGACCGGCACGGCGCGGACCGACCGGGTCGGCGAGTCGGCGCTGATGAACATGCCCCTGGGCGGCGCGCCGGCGATGCGGCAGAGGATCGCGTACGAGCGCTGGGGATGGACGCGCGCGAACGCGAGCGAGCGGTCCAGGAACGGGTAGTGCGTCGCGACGACCACGCGGTCGGCGACCACGCTCCCGCCGGGCGTCTTCACCACGCAGCTCTCGTCGGTGTCCACCTCGACGGCGTGGGAGCGCTCGTAGACGGTCAGGCCCCCGGCCAGGGCGAGGAGGTACTTGCGCACGTGGAACTCGGCCTGGCCCTCGAACCGCACCGCCGCCTCGACGGGGTACGGCAGCGGCGTGGTGTCGACGAGCGAGGCGGGCAGGCCCGCCTCGGCGGCTGCGTCCGCCTCCTTCTCCGCCTGCGAGCGATCGGACGTCACGTAGGCGTAGGAGGGCCGCCGGCGGAAGTCGCAGTCGATGTCGTCGCGCGCGACCCGGCCGGCGATCCACTCGAGCGCGTCCTCGTTGACGCGGCCGTAGATGCGAGCGGCGTCCAGCCCGAAGCGCGACCGCAGCCGGGCGTAGATCATCCCGTGCTGGGAGGTGACCTTGGCCGTGGTGTGGCCGGTGACGCCGCAGGCGATCCGGCCGGCCTCGAGCAGGACCACGCGCGCGCCGGCCTCGTGCAGCAGCAGCGCGGTCGTGATGCCGACGATGCCCCCGCCGATCACGGCGACGTCGGCGCGGACCTCCCCGTCGAGCTCGGAGAACGCCGGCTGCGGCGGGCCCGTCTCGATCCAGACCGAGCCGGCGGTCATCCGGCCCGTCGCAAGGCGAGCTCCTCGAGCCGCATCAGCGACTCCGAGTTCCGCATCCTGGTGAGGACGTGGAACAGCGGGTTCAGCGTGACGATCCGGCCCAGCCCGTCGGGGCTCTCGGTCATCCGCACCAGCGTGCCGCCGGCCTTCGGCGTCATCTCGAGCGTGACCGTCGCGGTGCCCAGCGGCCGCCCCTTGGCGCGGATCCGCAGGCGCTCGGGCGCGCTCGCCTCGAGCGCCTCGATGTCGTCGCTGAGCTTCAGCGGGCCGAAGCCGACGGTGTGGTGGAACCTGGACCCGGGCGCGGGCCACGTCCCGTCGACGTCGCGGATCGCCTTCGAGCCGACGACCCAGTAGCCGTAGCCGCCGGTGTCGGCCAGCGCGTCCCACACCGCCGTGGGCGGCACGGGCATGAATCGCTCGTTGGTGGGCACGGCTCCCGGGCTACCCGGCTCCGGCGCGTCTCATCCGGGTAGGAGCCGGGCGTGCGCGGAGACTTCGACGCCGTCCTGATCGGCGCCGGCCACAACGGGCTCGTCGCGGCCAACATGCTCGCCGAGCGCGGCTGGAGCGTGCTCGTGGTCGAGGCCGAGGACGAGCCCGGCGGCGCCGTGCGCAGCGGCGAGATCACCGAGGCGGGCTTCACGAGCGACCTCTTCAGCTCCTTCTATCCGCTCGCGGTCGCCTCGCCGGCCATCCGGGCGCTCGGGCTCGAGCGGCACGGGGTCCGCTGGCGCCGCTCGCCGCTCGCGGTGGCGCATCCACAGCCCGACGGCGCGTGCGCCGCGATCTCGACCGACCTCGACGAGACGGCCGCCTCACTCGAGCGCTTCGCTCCCGGGGACGGCGCCGCATGGCGCGAGCTGTATGCGTACTGGGAGCGGGCCGGCGGCCCGTTCCTGGACGCGCTGCTGCGCCC
>JBOGYU010000327.1:0-5442 GCA_050696935.1 Solirubrobacteraceae bacterium
CCCTTGAGTGGCGGCGACTCAAGGGGTCTGACCCCTTTAGGAGGTCTTTAGGCGCGTCTCGGTGACGTCGCGGCCCATCTGCTCGACCAGCGCGTCCACGCTCTCGAACCGCCGCTCCCCGCGCAGGCGCTCGAGGAAGTCGAGCCGCAGCTCGCGGTCGTAGACGTCGCCCTCGAAGTCGAGCAGGAACGCCTCCACCAGCAGGCCGCGGCCGGTCTTGAACGTCGGCCGGACGCCGACGTTGACGGCTGCGGCGTACGACTCGCCCGCGATCTCGGCACGGCACGCGTAGACGCCGTGGTCGGGCACCACGAGCCGCGGGTCGGGGACCAGGTTGGCGGTCGGGAAGCCGAGCACGCGCCCGCGCTTGTCCCCGTGCACGACCGGCCCGCGCATCTGGAACGGGGCGCCGAGGAAGCGCGCGGCGGCGGCGACCTCGCCGGCCGCCACCAGCCCGCGGATGTGCGTTGAGGAGATGACCTCGCCGTCGACCTCGACGAGCTGGGAGACGCGGGTCTCGAACGCCGTCTGCGCCCGCAGGAGATCGGCGTCGCCCCGCGCGCGGTTGCCGAAGCGGAAGTTCTCGCCCACAGACACCGCGCGCGCCCCGAGCCGCCCCACGAGCTCGTGGTCGATGAACTCCTGCGCCGTCTGCGCCGCGAACGAGCCGTCGAACGGGATCACCACGAGCTCCTCGACGCCGAGCGCGGCGATCAGGTCGGCCTTGGTGTCCAGCGCCGTCAGCAGCTTGGGCGCGGAGTCAGGCGCGACCACCGTACGCGGGTGCGGCTCGAAGGTGAGCACGGTGTCGGCGCCCTTGATGACCTCGCGGTGGCCGAGGTGGACGCCGTCGAACTCGCCGACGGCGACGTGGCGCGGCTGCGGGCGGACGTCGGGGAGCCAGATGATGTCCATCAGCCGCGGAAGCCTACGACGGGCTTGAGCAGGCCGCCGGGCCGCGGCTCGGCCAGGGCGATCAGGCCGGCGTCGTCGCGCAGGCGCACGGTGCCCTCGGCGGCGCCCTCCACAGCGACGCCGTGGCCCGCCCGGCGGGCGGACTCTCCTGCGAGCTGAACCGCCGGCAGAAAGGCGAGCGCGTCGTCGAGTGCCACGACCCGCTCCGGGTCGGCGGCGGCGACCTCGAACGGCCCGATCGCCGTCCGGCGCAGCTCCAGGCAGTAGGCGTCGCCGAGGCCGGCGATCAGCGAGCGCACGTAGGTGCCGGCCGAGCACTCGATCTCGAACGCCGCCCGGTCGCCCTCGCGCCAGGCCTCCTCGAACCGGCGGACCTCGACCTCCCGCTCCGGGACCTCGACCTCCTCGCCGCGACGCGCCAGCGCGTAAGCGCGCCGGCCGCCGACCTTCACGGCCGAATAGGCGGGCGGGCGCTGGCGGATCCGCCCCGTGGTGAGCCGCAGCGGCTCGGCCGGTGTCCGCCCCGGCGCGATCTCGCCCTCGACATCGCCGGTGGTCGACGTCCAGCCGAGCCGCGCGACCGTGATGTAGCGCTTCGGGAGCGCCATCAGGAACCGCTGCACGCGCGTCGCCCGGCCCACCAGCACGAGCAGCAGGCCGGTGGCGAACGGGTCGAGCGTCCCCGCGTGGCCGACCTTCACGCCGGGCCCCAGCCTCCGGCGCTGCCCGGCGACCACGTCGTGCGACGTGACGCCGGCGGGCTTGTCGACGAGGATGACGCCGTCCGTCAAGGGTCTCTCCAAGAAGATCCGGCCCGGCCAGGATCGTCGTGGACCGAGCCGGGCGCCGCACGAATCCCGAAGGGAATACGAACGTATTTCCGAGGGTTTGGGCGGCGATCCGGCGACGTGTCCACGGCGGTCCTGGACGTGGCGGGGTTCTTGGAGAGGCCCTATAGCTGCCGCGCGAGCGCCGACCGCAGGAACTCGACCAGCTCCGGGAAGCCGAGGTCCGTGGAGAACCCGGCGGCGCGCCGGTGGCCGCCGCCGCCCTGGGCGCGCGCGATCTGCGAGACGTCGACGCGGTCGTCGGTGGCGCGCAGCGACACCTTGCGCTTGGCGCCCTCGCCCGCCAGCATGTCGCGCACCAGGCCCGCCACCGCGGTGCCCTCGACCGAGCGCAGGTGGTCGACCACGCCCTCCGAGTAGCTCTCGTCGGCGCCCGTGTCCTGGTAGTCCTCGCGCGTGAGGTGGGTGACGGTGAGCAGGCCGCCGTCGTAGCGCTTGACGTTCGTCAGCCCGCGCGCCAGCAGCTCCAGCTTGCCCTGCGGGATGCCCTCGTACAGGCGGCGGTAGATCGCGTGCACGTCGATCCCGCCGTCGATCAGCTCTGCCGCCATCTCGTGCGCGCGCGAGCCGGTGTTCTCGTACATGAAGCGCCCGGTGTCGGTCACCACGCCGACGTACAGCGCCTCGGCGATCGGCTGCGTGGCGTCGACGCCCAGCCCCTTCATCAGGTCCCACACCATCTCGGCGGTGCACGACGCGAGCGGGTCGACGTGGTTGAGCGTGCCGAAGCGCGTGTTGTCGTGATGGTGGTCGATGTTGAGGATGCAGCGGCCCTCGCGCTGGACCCTGGCGGCCGGCGTGCGGTCGACGTTGCCGCAGTCCAGGAACACCATCACGCGCTCGGCCAGGTCCTCCGGCGGCTCGTTGACCAGCCCGTCGAGGTGGATGAAGCGGTACTCGTAGGGAAGCGGGAACTCGTCCGCCGGCAGGAACGCCACGGCGTCCTTGCCGAGCGCGGCGAGCACCTGCTGCATCGCGGCCAGCGAGCCGACCGCGTCGCCGTCCGGGCGCTCGTGCGTGGTGAGGAGGAACTTGTGGTGGTCGCGCAGTGTCGCGAGCGCCCGCTCCCGCGTCGACGCCGCTCCGTTCTCGGAGCTCACGGGGCGTCGCTCCCGCCCTCGAGCAGCTCGGCGATCCGCTGCCCGCGATCGGCCGTGTCGTCGTACGCGAAGTGGAGCGTCGGCGTGTGCTTGAGGCGCAGCTCGTCGGCCACCCGGCGCTGGAGGTACCCGTGCGCCGAGCGCAGCCCGTCCAGCGAGCGCCGCCGCACCGCGTCCTCCCCCAGGACGGACACGTATACGCGCGCATGGCGCAGGTCAGGGCTTGTCTCGACGCCGGTCACTGTGACGAATCCGACCCGTGGATCCTTGAGCTCGGACGTGATGGAGGCCGAGAGGACCTCCCTCATGGCCTCGTCCACGCGACGCATCCGATCCGAGGAGGTCATGCTAGTGACTCCAGGTCGCTCCATGACGCCACGCGGCGCTCCACGCGGACGCCCTGCGGGAAGCGCGCGTCCAGCATCCGGCGGACGTTGTCCGCCGCCTCGACGCAGCGGCCGGGGGAGCCGCCGGCGAGCGCGACGGCCAGCGTCGAGCGCTGCCAGGTGTCCTGGTGGGCGACCTCGGCCACGGACGCGCCGCAGCGCTCGCGCAGGTGGGCCTTCACGCGGTTGAGCTCGGCGCGCTTGCCCTTCAGCGACCCGACCTCGGGGAAGTGCAGGTGGACGCGCATGAGCACGACGAACGCCGGCTCGGTCATCGTGTTACGTGAGGCCGGAGGCCGAGAGTCATCGTCAGAACGCGGGGCCGGATGCCCCGCGGAGGTACCTATGACAGGGTGGCGGGATCAGCTCAGGGTGCGCTCGACCTGCCGGGTCTCGTAGACCTCGAGCTGGTCGCCTTCCTTGATGTCCGAGAAGTTCTGGAGCACGATGCCGCACTCGAAGCCGGCGGCCACCTCCCGGACGTCGTCCTGCACGCGCCGCAGCGACGCGATCTCGCCGTCATAGACCACCGCGCCGTCGCGCACGAGCCGCACCTTCGCGCCGCGCGTGACCTTGCCGTCGGTGACGTAGGAGCCGGCGATCGTGCCCACGCGCGAGGCGCGGAAGATCGCCCGCACCTCGACCTGGCCGACGGTCTCCTCGACCTCCTCCGGCGCGAGCATGCCCTGCATCGCGTCCCGCAGGTCCTCGAAGGCGCGGTAGATGATCGAGTAGGTGCGGATCTCGACGCCCTCGCGGTCGGCCACCTGCCCGGCGTCGCCCACCGGGCGCACGTTGAAGCCGAGCACCACGGCGTCGGACGCGGCGGCGAGCGTGACGTCGGACTCCGAGATGCCGCCCACCCCGGCGCGGATCACGTTGACCTCCACGTCCTGCTGCGGCAGCTTGGCGATCTCGTCCTGGAACGCCTCCAGCGAGCCCGACACGTCGGCCTTGAGCACGAGGTTGAGCTCCTTGACCTCCCGATCGCGCTGCTCGTCGAAGATCGTCTCCAGCGACTTCTTGCGGCCGCCGCGGCGCGCCTGCTGCTCGAGCTTGAGCCGGGTCGCCCGCTCGCCGGCCAGCGCGCGGGCGCGGCGGTCGTTCTCCACCACGCGCACGAACTCGCCGGCCTCGGGCACCGAGTCGAAGCCCAGCACCTCGACGGGCTCGGACGGGACGGCGCGCTTGACGCGGTTGCCGACATAGTCGTGCATCGCCCGCACGCGGCCCCAGTGGGCGCCGGCCACGAGCGCGTCGCCGACCTGCATCGTGCCGCGCTGCACCAGCACCGTCACCACGGCCCCGCGGCCGGGGTCGAGCCTGGACTCGATCACCACGCCCGATGCGTCGGCCTCGGGGTTGGCCTTGAACTCCTCCACCTCGGCGAGCAGGAGGATCGACTCCAGCAGGTCGTCGAGGCCCTGGCGGGTCTTGGCGGACACGTCGACGAACATCGTCTCGCCGCCCCACTCCTCCGGCTGCAGGCCGAGCTGGGTCATCTCGGTCCGGACGCGGTCGGGCTGCGCGCCCTCCTTGTCGACCTTGTTGACCGCGACGAGCATCGGCACGTCGGCGGCCTTCGCGTGGTCGACCGCCTCGCGGGTCTGCGGCTTCACGCCGTCGTCGGCCGCCACCACGATCACCGCGATGTCGGTCGACTGGGCGCCGCGCGCGCGCATGGCGGTGAACGCCTCGTGGCCCGGCGTGTCCAGAAACGTGATCGTCCTGCCGTCCTGGTGGACCTGGTAGGCGCCGATGTGCTGGGTGATGCCGCCGGCCTCGCCCGCGGCCACCTCGGTCTCGCGGATGGCGTCCAGAAGTGAGGTCTTGCCGTGGTCGACGTGGCCCATGATCGTGACGACCGGCGGGCGCGGCGCGAGCTCCTCCTCGGTGTCCTCGAACTCCGGCTCGGCCGCCGTCTCGTCGGCGGCGTGGACGATCTCGATCTCCTTGTCGAACTCGTCCGCGAGCACCTGGATCGCGTCGTCGGACAGGGTCTGGGTGAGTGTGGCCATCTCCCCCAGGCTCATCAGCTTCTTGATGATGTCGGGGATCGGGACGCCGAGGTACTCGCCGACGTCCTTGACCGTGGAGCCGGAGTTGACCCTGATGACGTCCGCCTTCAGCGTGGCGACGTCCTGGGCCTCCGGCTCGACGTAGCTGCCGCGGCGCCGGCGGCCGCCCCGGCGC
>JBOGYU010000328.1:0-5436 GCA_050696935.1 Solirubrobacteraceae bacterium
GGCCGATGGACAGCGCGCGGCCGTCGGCGCGGGCGGCGTCCAGCCGCGCCAGCGCGTCGTCCAGCGAGGCCGCCCGGTCGTCGAGGTAGCCGGTCTGGATGCGGCGTTCGATCCGCCGCAGATCGACCTCGACGCACAGCGCGCAGCCCTCGTTCATCGTGATCGCCAGCGGCTGCGCGCCGCCCATCCCGCCCAGCCCCGCGGTCACGACCACCCGCCCGCGCAACGACCCGCCGAACCGCTGCCGCGCGATCGCGGCGAAGGTCTCATACGTGCCCTGCAGGATCCCCTGCGTCCCGATGTAGATCCACGACCCGGCGGTCATCTGGCCGTACATCGCCAGCCCGGCGGCGTCGAGCTCGCGGAAGTGCCTCCAGGTGGCCCAGTCCGGGACGAGGTTGGAGTTGGCGATCAGCACCCGCGGTGCGGCGGCGTGCGTCTCGAACACCGCCACCGGCTTGCCGGACTGCACGAGCAGCGTCTCCTCGTCGCGCAACGCCATGAGCTCGCGCTTGATCGCCTCCAGGCACGCCGCGTTGCGGGCGGCCTTCCCGATCCCGCCGTAGACGACCAGCTCGGCGGGGTTCTCCGCCACGTCCGGGTGCAGGTTGTTCTCCAGCATCCGCAACGCGGCCTCCTGCTGCCAGCCCCGGCACCTCACACCAGCATCAACTCCCCGGTCCGCAGCCCGTCCGCCAGCGCGGTCAGCTCGCCGGCCAGCGAGCGGTCCTCCTCCACTCGCGGCACCACCGAACGCACGCGCGCGGCCGCCTCCTCCAGCACGGGGGTGCTGCGGAGCGGCCGGTGGAACTCGAGCCCCTGGACCGCGCACACGAGCTCGGTGGCAATCACGTGGGCGGCGTTCTCGGTGGCGGTGCGGGCCTTCAGCGCGGCGAGCGCGCCCATCGAGTTGAAGTCCTCCTGCCCGGCGCTGGTCGGGATCGACCCGGCACCCGCCGGGTGGGCGAGCACCTGGCACTCGTTCACCAGCGCCGCGGCGGCGTACTGGGCGATCATCAGGCCGGAGGAGAGGCCGGGACGGGGGGTCAGGAACGGCGGCAGCCCCGCGTAGCCGGGGGAGAGCAGCGCGTAGACGCGCCGCTCGGAGAAGGAGGCCAGCTCGCACAGCGCGAGCGCGAGGTGGTCGAGCGGGAGCGAGAGCGGCTGGCCGTGGAAGTTGCCGCCCGAGAGCACGTCGCCGTCGCCCGGGAACACGAGCGGGTTGTCGGTGACCGCGCCCAGCTCGCGCTCGAGGGTCTCCCTCACGTAGGCCAGCGAGTCCGCGATCGCGCCGAGCACCTGGGGCGCGCAGCGCAGCGTATACGGGTCCTGGACGCGCCCGCAGTCGGCGTGGCTGGCGACCACGGGGCTGCCGTCCAGGAGCGCGCGCAGGCGCTCGGCGACGTCCGCGGGGCCGGGGTGGCCGCGGAGCGCGTGCAGCCGCGGGTCGAACGGCACGGTGGAGCCCTTGAACGCCTCCAGCGAGAGCGCCACGGCGATCACCGCGGCGTCGAGCAGCCGTTGGGCGTCGCGGACGGCCAGCCCGCCGGCGGCCGCCATCAGGTGCGTGCCGTTGATCAGCGCCAGCCCCTCCTTCGCGGTGAGCGCCACCGGCTCGAGCCCCGCCCGCACGAGCGCCGCGCCCCCCGCGACCGTCTCGCCGTCGACCGTCGCCTCGCCCTCCCCGATCAGGACGAGCGCGAGGTGCGCGAGCGGCGCCAGGTCGCCGGACGACCCGACCGAGCCCTTGCTCGGGATCACGGGCGTGACGCCGCGCTCCAGCAGCGCCAGGACGAGCTCGACGACCTCGGCCCGCACGCCGGAGTGCCCGCGCCTGAGCGAGGCGGCGAGCAGCAGCAGCATCCCGCGCACGACCTCGTCCGGCAGCGGCGGCCCTGACCCGACCGCGTGCGAGCGCACGAGGTTCACCTGGAGCTGCGCCGCATCCTGAGGCGAGATCCGGATGCTCTCGAGCTGCCCGAATCCGGTGGTGACGC
This sequence comes from Solirubrobacteraceae bacterium, assembly GCA_050696935.1. Taxonomy (GTDB): domain Bacteria; phylum Actinomycetota; class Thermoleophilia; order Solirubrobacterales; family Solirubrobacteraceae; genus DASSUW01. The sequence continues at coordinate 1,998 of JBOGYU010000328.1, forward strand.
CATACACCGCCGTGCCGGCCTCCAGCGCCCGCTCCACCACCGCCCGCCCGGCCCCGATCCGCTCCCGGTCGCCGGCGTCCAGCGGCGGAGGCGGCGCTCCACGCGCGACGGCCTCCAGCTCCTCCAGCGACGGCACGGGCCGGACCCTACCGGGCGTACCCTTGGCCGATGGACGAGGACGTCTTCAACATGTCGGTGCGGAAGTTCCTCAAGAAGCTGGGCGTGACCGCGCAGCGGGAGATCGAGCTGGCGGTGCGCGAGCAGCTCGACGCCGGTGGGCTGCGCGGCGACGAGGCGCTCGAGGCGACCGCCCGGGTCACGGTCCGGGGGCTCCCGGACGACGTGGTGGTCACCGGGACGATCTCGCTCGGCTAGTCGAGAACGGCGCGCTCGATCCGCCCGGCCACGACTTCCGCCCACGGCTCGCCCACCGAGCGCACCTGCGCGGCGCTCGCCGCGTGGTCGTAGGCGACCCGGCGGTGCTCGACCCGGCGGTCGGGGTGGACGAGCGCGTAGGCCGCACGCGGATCGCCGTCGAACGGCATCCCCACCGAGCCGGGGTTGACGAGCTCGATCCCGCCGGCGGTGGAGATGCGCCGGAACGGGAGGTGGGTGTGCCCGAACACGACGCGGGCGTGCCCGACGCCGTCGAGCAGCTCCGCCTCGTCGTCCGCGGGCTGCGGGAGGAAGGAGCGCACGTCGCTCACCGGCGATCCGTGACAGATCAGCGTGCCCTCGTGCTCGCCGCGCTCCGGCAGCGCCGCGAGCTGCGCCACCGGCTCCTCGCCCAGCGCGGCGCGACAGGCGGCGATCGCGCCCTGGACCACCTCGTCGTCCGGCGCCGCGGCCGGGTCGGCCGTCCAGCGCTCGCCGTTGCCGCGGATCCACAGCGCGGGCTCGAGCGTGCGCAGCCGCGCCACGGCCTCGGACGGCCAGCCGCCGAACAGCGCGTAGTCGCCGCCGAGGACGTACGGGCTCGCGCCCTGCGCCGCCGCGTCGTCGAGCACCGCCTCCAGCGCCGGGAGGTTGCCGTGGACGTCGTAGAGCAGGGCGAGCACCGTGCCGCTTATAGCATCGGGCCGGTGGCTGACCCGTTCTTCATCGTCGGCAACGACCGCTCGGGCACCACGATGCTCCGGCTGATCCTCGACCGCGGCCCGGACGCGGCGATCCCCCCGGAGTCGATGTTCCTGACCGACTTCGCGGACGACACCGGCGACCTGCTCGAGCGGGTCTGGCACCACCCGAAGGTCCGCCTCTGGGAGCTGCCCCCGGGCCCGCCCCCACTCCCGCCCGGCCTCACCCCCGACGAAGCGCGCCGGTTCGCCTTCGAGGCCCCGTTCGCCGCCTACGCCGCCAAGCACGGCAAGCCGCGGTGGGGGGACAAGACCCCGCACTACGTCCATCACGTCGACCACCTGCTGGCCATCTGGCCGCGCGCCCGCTTCGTGATCCTCGTCCGCGACGGGCGCGACGTCGCGATCTCCCTCAGGCGGATGCCGTTCGGCCCCAACAACGCCTGGGCCGCCGCCCAGTGGTGGGCGCGGGGGATCCGCGCGGGCGAGCGGGCCCAGCGGGAGCACCCCGACAGCGTCATGACGGTCCGCTACGAGGACCTCGCGCAGGCACCGGCCGACCACGTCCGCCGCATCTGCGACTTCCTCTCGCTCAGCTACGACGACGACATGCTCGCGCTGGAGAAGGCCGACCGCGCCCGGATCGTCCGCGACCAGGCGTCCTGGTTCCCGACCATCTTCGACGGCGTCAGCACCGCGGCGGTCGGCCGCTGGCGCCACGAGATGAGCCCCCGCGCCCAGCGCGTGTTCGCCGCGCTCGCTGGCGACGAGCTCGCGCGGCTCGGCTACGAGGTCGGCGAGGCCGCCGCGCCGTCGCCGCGCCAGGAGCGCTGGTTCCACTACCAGAACGAGCTGATGCGCAACATCAACTTCCTGCGGCTGCGGCTGATGCAGGAGCGCGGGCGCGAGCTGCGGCTCGCGCTCGGGCGGCGACTCAGCGCGGAGCCCGATAGGCCGGGAAGAACCCGTTCCAGTCGACCGCGTCCGCGCCGCTGAGCCGCAGGTAGCCGGCGAGGTCGTGGACGGCCTTGCCGACGGACGCGCCGACGAGGCCCTCCGGCGCGAAGCGCAGCTTGAACTCGAGCAGCGAGTCGGCCCGTCCGCCCACGCCGCCGCCCAGATGCAGGACCTCGTAGCCGCGCTCCTGCCCCCAGCACGCCAGGCTGTAGAGCGCCAGGTGGATCGCCCCAGGGCGGCGGCTGCCGCCCAGGTGGTAGTGCAGCCACGGCGGCTCGCCCATCCCCAGCACCGAGGCGAGCAGCTCGCCGCGCTCCCGCACGTCGACCCGCACGAGCCGCACGCCCTCCACCAGCACGCGCCAGTACGCCTCGCCGAACAGGTAGAAGGGCGACGCGCCGGTCCGGCGCATCGTCTCCTCGTAGACGTCCACGAAGCCGCCGAGGTCCGCCGGCGCCACCTCGATCGCCACCTCGTAGCCCTGCTGCGCTCGGCGGACCGCCCGCCGGTGGTGCCGGTGCATCCCGGCCAGGAGGTCGCCACCCGAGAGCGGCCACGCGACCGTGCCGGCCAGCGCGGTGCGCCGGAAGCCGGGACTTGACTCCGCATTGCCGAACAGCGGATGGAAGACCACGAAGCTCGAGACCACGCCCCGCTCCGCGCACCATGCCTCGTACGCGGCCGGAAAGCCGGGCTCCTCGCCCAGCGCCCCGCCGTACCCGTACGGGGAGACGACGTCGACCGGGCCCTCCCGGACCACGCACGGGAACAGCACGCGCCCGTCGAGGTGCAGGAACGTGGCCGTCCCGCCGGCCAATAGCGCCGACGCCTCCACGAGCCCGCGCGTGTAGTACACGTCCGTCACGCCGGCCGAGCGGAGCAGGCCGTCCCAGCGAGCCGGTTCGACCTCCGCGAGCACCGCCTCGATGCTATCCGCGGTGTAGATCCGGCGCGGGCGGGGAACGTAGGGTGCCGCGCCGGCGACGCGCCGGCGGCCGATGGGGAAGGCCGCCGGACGCGGGCACCGGATGCACACCATCAGTGGGACTCGGAGGGGAGGTCCTCGGTGCTTCACGACGTCCACAGACGGCGGCGAAGGCTCGCGATCACGCTCGGTGTCGCCGCGACGGCGGGCGGTCTGTCTGCACCCGCCGCGGTCGCCGGCTGCCATGGCGACGGCGGCCGCGCCGCCGTCCTCTGCCTCGTCAACCGCGAGCGCACGCAGCACGGGCTCGGGCCGCTCGAGCGCGACCGCCGGCTCGCCCGCGCGGCCCGCCGCCACGCGCGCGACATGGTGCGCCACGGCTACTTCGCCCACCAGCGCAGCGGCGGCCCCGACCTCGGCGCCCGGCTCCGGCGCGCCGGCTGGCGCGGAACGGCGTCCGGCGAGGCGATCGCCTACGGAT
>JBOGYU010000329.1:0-5419 GCA_050696935.1 Solirubrobacteraceae bacterium
GCGCCGCGGTGCGCGGCGGTGCGGATGGGGCCGGCGTCGGGGCGGCCGACGGTCGCGCTCAGGAGCCGCGCGACGATCTGCTTGCGGTACAGGAACAGCGCCCAGAAGAAGACGGCCTGAAGCCCGAACGCCATCAGGAACCCGAGGCTGGACGTGGCCTGCCCGAGCGCCGCGGCGACGGTCACGACCACGGCGATCACCAGGCTGTAGACGGCCTTGATGAACACCGCGGTGGCCAGCCGGGTCAGCCAGCCGCGGAACGCGTCGTGCCCGCCGCCGGGGAACACGCCGACGACGAGGGCAATTGGCGCGAATGCCAGCAGCACGAGCGCGATCACCTGCGCGAGCACGACCGCCAGCGCCAGGAAGCCGAGCAGGCAGATCATCCCCAGCGACCCGACGAAGATCACCACGGCGAGCGTCAGCCGCTGATACGCCCCGCCGGCCTGCTGGACGTCGACCGCGGGCGCGTCCGCCTTGTCGACGCGGTAGCCGTCGAACTGCGGATCGTCCTCCGGCGCCTGGCCGCTCTTGATCGCCTCGTACTCGGCCTGGCGCTCCTCCGACCCGACGGGATGGCGCAGGAACCGCGGCGCGTAGCCGCCGTAGCCGTCGCGGCCGGGACGCACGTGGTCGCGGCACACGTCCCGCGTCGGGTCGTGCACGGCGACGGGGCGCGGGAAGCCGTCGGCGTCCAGCTCGTCGGTGTCCACGCAATGCCGAGTACCGCCGAAGTTCAGCGCCAGCCACGGCTGCATCACCTGCGCGGCGAACAGCTGATCGGCCACCTCGCGCTTGGCCTTGCCGGGCTCATCGACCGTCCCGCGGCTCGCCCCGGACAGGAAGGCGAGCGAGAGCTCGTTCGCCCACCGCGAAGCCTGACCGATCGTGCGCTCGGGCTGGTAGACGAAGAACAGCGCGACCAGCACGAAGCACACCGACACCGCCAGACCCGCCGCGGTCTGGCTGTAGCGACGCTGGACTAGCGCCTTGTAGATGCCCCACATGCCGGCGAGCACGAGCGCGGCGGCGAGCCAGGCCTCGCCGATCACGTTCTCATACAGCGACGAGACCGCGGCGGCGACGGGGCCGATCGCGCCCTGGCCGTGCCCGCTCGTGCCGCCCAGCAGATCCAGGCTGAACGCCCACGTGAACACGTCGATGACCGTGCGCACCAGGAACGCGGTCAGGCTCCAGAGCTGCGCGCTGGCCCAGTGCGCGATCGTGGGCGGCACGCCGGAGAGCTCGGTCACGCCAACGTCGACGTGATGATCGAGCGCGTACGCCGATAGCGGGTAGCGATCGACGAGCGACCCGTCGCCGAGCAGCGACTCCGGCGACAGGTTGCCGAGCACATCGGTGCCGCGGTACTTCGCGCCAGCGGCCTGCACGGTCACGAGCACGATGGCCACCGCAGCCGCTACGACCACCGCCAGCCGATCCCAGATGCACCGGGCGAGCCGGGTCATGCGATCACCTCCACGCCAGCCGTCTTCGGGGTGGTGTCGAGAACCTCGAGCAGGTGCGGAGCGATCGGGTCGATCTGCACCTCGGCGACCTGATCGGCGATGTCACGCATCAGGCACCGGCCCTTGCGGTAGCCGCGCAGGCGTTCGACCAGCTGCCGATCGTCACTGTCCAGGCCGAGCAGCTCGAGCGCCCGTCGCGCCTCGGCGGCGGTCTCCTGGCCGAAGATCAGCCGCGTGCCGATCAGGTTCTCGATCTCGCCGACGTCGCCAAGCTGCTGCGTGGCCAGGATCAGCGTCGCGTTCTCGGCCCGGCCGAGCCGATTGAGCCGATCGATCAGCCGGCGCCCGTCGCGCGAGGCCAACAGGAACCAGGCCTCGTCGAACAGCACGACCTTGTGCACCGACCGATCCCCGGACACGAGCCGCATCGCGTAGGCCGCGATCAGCTTCAGGGTGGCCACGCCGAGCCGCTCGGCCTGGTCGTAGTCCGCGCGCGGCACCCCGGGCGCAGGCAGGCTCAGGCCGCGGGCCTTGATCGTCGTCACCGGCAACTCCGGGCCCCGGTGCGCCCGCTGGCCGGCGTTGAACGCCAACCGCCCGATCCCCGAGTCCGCCCACACCGCGAGCGCTTCGCCGGCCGCGCGGGCGTCCGGGTCGTGCGAGCGCCCGAGCAGGTCGAGCACCCGCATGCACGACGGCGCCTCGGTGGTGAGCGCGGCCTTGACGGCCTTGCGGATCTGCGTCTCCCACGCCGGCGGCGCGGTCGGCAACAGCTCGGTCAGATACGACGACGCCAGGTCCTCACGCAGCCCGGCCGGCGCAACCACGAGCGGGTCGAGCAGGCCGCGGTACCCCTCGGCGCCGGAGAGCTCGATCACCTGCACGCGACCGGCCAGCTCGGGCAGCCGCTCGAGGTTGTGGTCGGGCTTGGGGTCGACGTCGACGACCACGCTACCTCGCCGCTCCGCGTGGTAGGCGAGCAGCTGGGCGGCGATCGTCTTCCCGGACCCGAGCGTGCCCGCGAGCAGCATCGACGGCGGCCGCCCCGCCCGTGAGGCCTCGGTGATGTCGAACCTCACCGGCCGGTGCCCGCCATAGCTGGTGCGGCCGATCACTACACCGCGGTCCGAGCCGGCGCGGTGGGTACCGACCGGCATCAGCGCCGCGAGCTGCTCGACGGTCAGCACGTCGGCGTAGTCGCGCACCCGCCCGCCGTCCGCCCGCGGCAAGTGGTCAAGGAACAGCGCCGCTTGCAGACCGAGCGGGCGATGCAGCGCCACGGTTCCGAACGCCTGCCGCAACTCCTCCACGCGCCGCTCCAGCCGCTCGCGACTGTCGGCGCCGACGGCCACCGAGATCGCGACATGCAGCAGCGGCGGCCGCTCGGTGCCCTGCAGGTAGGCGTCCAGCTCGCGCGCGAGCTGCCGGTTCTCCTCGATCACGTACGACAGCGGGCCGTGCGCGGACGCGAGCTGCTCGGCGTAGGCGTTGTCGGCGTCGACGATCCGCCGGCGCACCCGCGCCTGCGCCTCCCGGTTGCCGATGCGACGGGCATGCAGCACGCAGTCGGCCGCGAACGCCACACCCTCCAGCGCCGACATCAGGATCTCCGCGCTGCCCGGGAACACCGTCTGCTCGGGCAGCGCGCCGACCGCGAGCAGCGCCTGCTGCGACCGCGCCTCCTCGCCGTCGACCACGAGCGCGCGGTCCTCCTCGAGCACTGGCGCGTTGCAGTGGCGCACCAGCTCCGAGGCCAGCGGCTCGAACGCCGCCCGCCCATCCGACGTCGTGACCCGGAGCGCGGCCGGCTGCCAGTGCTCATCGAGCATCGGCTCGCACACGCCGCGGCACGCCGCCCGTCTGAGCAGCCACTGGACCTCTGCCGTGGTCGCCCGTCGGGCCGGCACGCAGCCGGACACGCGCCCGAAGACGCGCTCCTCCTCGGCCAGCAGCGCGTCGATCTCCGCCTCGGGGATCGGCGACCCGGAGATGCCCAGTAGCGCCTCGACGCGGCGCCGCGCGCGATCGAGCCCACGGGCGGCACCCGCCCCGAACGACGACCCCGCCGCCGGCACGAGCGACACCGCCAGGTAGACCTCGGGAACCCAGGACCGCAGGCGCCGCAGGTGCGACTCGTGGCCGGCCAGCAGCTCGCGCCACGCCTCGGGGTCCTGCCGGCGGGCATCGAGCAGCCCCGCGGCCTGCGCCTGGTAGGCGTGCGCGGGGTAGGCGCGACAGACCCGGTAGACCGAGAAGTCCGCCTCCAGCCCGTGCGCCAGCCGCGCGAGCCGTCGCAGCCAACCACGCTTGTCGGCCGCAGATAGGAACGGATACGACACGCAATCGAGCCGAAACAGCGCCGCGCGCGCCGACCCGTGCCCGACCAGCAGGTTTCGGTGCACCATCCGCACGGGCAGGGTCATGGCCGCACCTCCAGCCGCTCACCCGCCGCGAGCTCGATGCCCGCGACCGCACCATCGACCACGGGGCGCGCGACAAGACCACGGCGATTCCGCACGACCCGGACCGCGGGGGCGAACGCCGCCGAGGCGGGGCCGTAGATCCGGCCGGCGCGCAGGGTGGGGGAGTGCTCATCCGATCGAGTCAGCACCACGCCGTCCCAGTGGACCCGCTCGCCCTCTCGCGGGACGCGACGGCCGGCCGAGTGCCGCCGAGCTCGCAGCCGCAGCGCGAGCCAGTCACGGGCGACGCGGTGCGCCGGTCGGCCGTCCGGAGACGCCTGCGCGGCGAGCACCGCGATCGCCAGCGGCGCCACCACGTATCGCAGCGGCGCCGTCATGGCTCCGACCAGCGCGCCGGTCACCGGCAGCGCTTCGAGCACCAGGATCGCGACAAGCGCGACGGCGAAGTAGCCGAGGCCGCGCAGCGGGACGCCGCCCGGCACAGGAAGCGCCCACCGGTCGACGCGGTAGATCCGCCGATCCACGCGGAACACGCGCCGGTAGGAGCGCACGATCATCTGATCCGCCATCGTTCGCTCCCTCAGCCCGTGAGCGTGCGCCAGATGTCACGGACCACGCCGGCGATCTCGTTCGGGGCCATCACGAACCCGCCCACGCAGATCGCGGCGACGAAGAAGATCGCCATGTCCGCGAAGCGGCGGTTGAGCAGGAACACCAGCGCCACCACCGCGGCGATCCCGACGTACAGGCTCTTGGCCCAGCCGCCGAGCAGATCGCCGAGGTTCTCCCCGACGCGCTCGCCCTCGCCCTTCGCCACCGCCGCCGCCGGCCACATCACGACGAGCGCGAGCGCGACCACGACGATCGCGCGCAGCTTGCTCAGCACCATCACCTCAGCCTCCCTTCAGGGGACGCGTTGACCGAGGCCACGAACCACCGGCCAGCGCGCACGAGCGCGACCCGGTACCGCAGCCGAAATACCGCTCCGGAACTCGCATCGCGAGCCCGCAGCTCGACCGCCACCGCCCGCCGATCACCATCACCGGCGAGCAGGGCGATCCCGTCGACGTCGACCAACTCCATCGGCGGCGAGACCGCGCGCACCCGCTCCCCTGCCAGGACCAGGTACTCCAGCCCCGCGCTGTCGCCGGCCAGGAACGAGCGCAGGAATCTCGTCAGCACGCCCTCGAGCTCCGCCCGCTCGTCGGCGGGCAGCGGCTCAGACTCCGGCAGCTCGACAATCCCGCGCGCCGGCGCGGGAACGAACGACGGCAGGTCATAGACCACCAGGCCGCCGCGCTCGTCCCGCCCGACCGGCACCGCCAGATACCGCACACCGGAGTCACGAGCGAGCCCGACCGCGACCGTCACCAGCGCCCGATCCGCGTCGAGTCGCGTGCTGCCGGCCGGCACGGCGCCCCCCACCTCCTGCTCGCCACGCCGGACGACCTCGGGCATCGCGGCGGCCGCCAGCTCGGGCGCCATGAACCGCGCGAGCTCGCGCGCATGCTGCTCGCGCCGCCCGGG
>JBOGYU010000330.1:0-5414 GCA_050696935.1 Solirubrobacteraceae bacterium
GCTCCCCACCCGGCGCCGCAGCCACGCGGCGGCCGGCAGCGCCAGCGCGAGCGCGAGCGTGTAGGACCCGAGCACGGCGGCAACGCCCTCCACCGAGACGTCGAGCTCGCCCAGGATCGGCGGCAGCGCGAGCGTGACGATCGAGGCGTCGGCGAGCGCGAGGGCGACGGCGAGGGCGAGGAGCAACCGGATGCCCTCTATGGTGGCGCCTGGCAACAGACGAGGGAGGACGAGCATGGCGACGCGCACGGCGACGGCCCAGTGGAACGGGACCCTCAAGGAGGGCAACGGCACGATGGCAGGCGGCTCCGGCGGGTTCGAGATGCCCTTCACCTACAAGTCGCGCTTCGAGGGCGAGGGCGCCAATCCCGAGGAGCTGATCGGCGCCGCGCTCGCCGGCTGCTTCTCGATGCAGGTCTCGACCGACCTCGCCGAGGCCGGCACGCCGGTCGAGTCCGTCCGCACCGAGGCCCGGGTCCAGCTGCGCATGGGCGACGAGGGCCCGTACATCGCGTCGATCGCGCTCACCGCCCGCGGGCGGGTGCCCGGCCTCGACGACGCAGCCTTCAAAGCGGCCGCCGAGACGGCCAAGAGCGGCTGCATCGTCTCGCGTGCCCTCGCCGCGGTGGGCGACATCACGGTCGACGCCGCGCTCGAGGGCTAGTACCGGCATTCGCAAGTACGCACGGTTCCGGCGGCCGCCGATCACCGCCTGACGCCACCCGGTGACCGGTCATGTGCCCGGCACACTTCCGGATCACCGTGCGGCGTCAGCCGGCGCCGGCGACCACCGGCGACCGCACGTACTTGCGAACACCGGTCTAGTCGACGAGCCGCGCCGGGTCGATCTCTAGGAGGCGGCGGTGAACGCGGCCATCACGCCCGGCACGGCGAACGCCACTCAGATGGCGCCGCCGATCTCGGCCCCGACCTCGCCGGTGAGCGCGTAGATGCCGGCGCCGAGGATGTCGCCGATGATGAAGAACAGCAACATCGTCCGCGTGATCGCGGGCCGCAGCGGCGAGGCCTGCGCGCGGTACCCCGGCCCGCCGGACAGCGCCTCCCCATGGGTCGCCATGAGAGCGCCCGTACGCGAGCGCCCGCGGGCCGAATCACAGGAGGTCGCGCGCGCGGAAGGTCGTGAACCGGCGGGGCTCGGCGGGCAGCTCGAAGTAGGCGCGGATCACGGCCTGGCGGCGGTTGGCGCGGTCGCCGGCGCCCTCGATCGCCTCCAGCACGCGGCGCATCGCCCGCCATCCGAGGACCCCGTACGGCCCCGGCCGGCGCCCGTACTCCGCGAGGAAATCGGCCTCGAAGGCACGCAGCTCGGGCGTGGAGCCGGGCTCGGGGGCGCTCGAGACGAAGGTCGCCCGCCGGCGGGCCGCGCGCGGGAGCCGGTCCGCGAGGCCCGCGCGGGCGAGCTCGTCGCCGAACACCAGGTCGGCGCCCTCGATCGCCTCGGCCACGCCCGCCGCCGACTCCACGTCGGTCCCGGCGTAGATCACGGTGTCCGCGCGCGCCGGGTCGTCCACGATCCGGCCCTCCTCGTCGGCGGCGACCAGCGCGGCCGCGAGCGCCTCGGGCACCCGCCCCGCCTCGGCCTCGACCAGCACGCGTCCGCGCGCGGCGGCCAGGAGGGCGGCGGCCTGCGCGACGTCGTCGCCGACGAGGCGGGAGAAGTTGGCGCGCGGGGACGGGAACCAGCGCTCGGGCTCCCCCGGCGCAATCGGCGACGTGAAGCCCTGGTAGCCGGCGCCCGGACTGACGTGCAGGATGCCGGCCGCGTTGAAGAGCGGGATCGAGGTCAGCGCCGTCTGCGAGCGCAGCGCCCCGATCACCGCCATCACCTGCGGGTCGCGGATCACCTCCTCGGCGGCGGTCGCGGCGACCTCAGCGGGATCGTCGGCGCCCGCGGTCCCCTCGTCGACCGACACGAAGTTCACGTCCAGCTCGCCGGCCTTGCCGTCCGCCTGCAGCAGGGCGAGCTTCTGCGCCTCGACCATGTCGCGCGCCGCTCCCCGGCCCGGGTCCGGGAGCGAGGAGTAGACCGTGACCGCGTCTCCGACGACCCGGCCGCCGCCCGTGATCGGCGCGTCCGAGGCGCCGCAGCCCACGAAGGCAAGGGCGGCGAGCGCGGTCAGCGCCGCGCGAGCCACGAGCGGACCACGTGGTAGGCGGGCCGCGGCCTGCCGCGGCGGTCGAGCAGTGCGGAGTCCCATGTCCCGGACGATGGGGTCCAGTGATAGAGGTAGACGCGCTTCACGCGCGGGCTCAGCTCGGTCAGCCGCAGCACATACCGCGTCGCGCGGGCGGCGTGCCGCAACGAGTGGCGCACCCACCGCGCGCGCTTGCCGGGCCGCTTGCGCTGGTAGCGCCGGACGAGGCCGCCGGTCTCGGTGAACCAGATCCGGCCCTTGACCGCCTCCAGCATCCGGCGGGTGCCCTCGTCCTCGAAGCGGTTGGCGTCGACGTAGTTGTGCAGCCCCCAGATCCTCGGCTTGCGCTTGGCGCGGCGCTTGAAGACGCGCAGCCAGGACTCGAGGTTCTTCTTGTCGTCGAGCACGTCGGCGGCGGCGACGCGGCAGCCGCGGCACGCCGCGTCGAGCACGTCGAAGTAGGCGGCGGCCCGGCCGGGGCGGTCGTGGGTCGGCTGGGAGACGTGGTTGGCCTCGTTCCAGGTCACGAAGTCGCGCACCCGCGGGTACGCACGGCGGAAGGCGCGCACCTCGCGGCGGAACGCCGACTTGGTGGGCAGCACGTGCGAGCGGCCCTTGCGGCGGGAGTGGCTGAAGGACACGAGCGGCCGCACGCCCGCGGCGTCCGCGGCGGCGAGCCAGGCGTCGAGCTGCATCCGCTCCCAGCCGTTGCGCAGCACGTCCCAGCCCACGACCACGCGCGCGTGGCGCGCCTCGAGCCGCTCGAACCGCGGGCTGGAGAACATGGCCGGGTCCTGCTCGGACATGCCGACCTCGACGGCCGCGCTGGCCGTGGCGGGCAGGGCCAGTGCCGCCGCCGCGAGGAGCAGCGGCCCCAGCTTCCGGACGGGTGTGCTCACCCGTCGAGGAGGACGGTGTCCTCGTGCGAGTACGGCGGCGCGCAGCAGCAGAGGAGCACGAGCGGGTCGTCGCCGGTGTTCCAGAGCTTGTGATTGACGCCGGGGGCGATCACCACGGTGTCGCCCGCGCGCACGTCGGCCTCCTGCGAGCCCAGCCGCATGCGCCCGCCGCCGGCGACGAAGTGGTAGATCTCCTCCGTCTCCCGGTGGAAGTGCTCGACCGTCTCCCCGCCGGGCGGCACGGTGGCCTCCGCGAGGGATTGGTTGATGGCGTTCCCGCTCGGCACGCCGGCGATCTCACGGATGGTGGATCCGTCGGCGGTGACGAACGGGGTCTGATCTTCGAGGCGGACGGTCTGCACGAGGCGCGGGACAGGGTAGAGGACACGTCGGCCGCGCCCCCGGCCAGATGATCGGCCGGGGGCGCATCGAACTTCAGGCAACGGCACGACGAGCCTCGACCCTGTCGAGCCTGCGCGCGAGGCGCGCGACCGCGTAGGCCGCGCGCCCCCGTACTGGCGGGGGGTGCTTCGGGGGGCCGGGTCGGCCGCGCCGCCGGGCGGCCTCGACGCGCTCATCGACAGCAGCGCGACCGTAGGCCTGGAGGTTGAGCGAATGCATCTGGGGGCTCCCGGGTTGGAATGGAGGGGAAGCCGCCCGTGGCTCACGAGGGCAGGACACCGATGCGGGTCACGGGCGGTGGTGCTGCCCGCGACCGAGAAGGACTGCTAGGACGCGAGCAGGAGCGGACGCCGGAGCACGCCGGCGCCCGTGGCGAGAGGCCACATGGGCATGAAGCGCGTGCTCTGCATCAGTCCTGCTCACCTCCTCCCGCGGCTGGCGCGGTGGTCGAAAAAGCTGCGGGAACAGTACCGGTGCGCGCGGCGCCGGCACAAGTGCGGCTAACCGTACGGGTTCGAGTCCGGCTCGCCGGAGACGGCGGAGAACTCGCCGGTCTCCAGCTCGCGCTCGACTTCCTCGTCGATCTCGTGCTCGCTGGTGTCCGGGTCGGCCCGGCGCAGCTGCCAGGCGCGCAGGCGGCGCAGCTTGAGGATCTCGAGCACGTAGACGAGGTAGGCGCTGGCGGCGAGGGCTATTACGAAGCAGGCGGCGATGACGGCGGTCCAGCCGGGGTCGAGGTTGCCGCGGTCGTCCGAGTACGGGACGAAGCGCAGGGCGACCGCGAGGCCCGCCATCGTGATCGTCCAGGCGTACAGGTAGAGCACCGTCTGGCGCTGGGAGAAGCCCATGCGGTGGAAGCGGTGGTGGAAGTGGTTGGAGTCCGGCCGGTAGATCGGGCGGCGGTACTTGATCCGCTTGGCCACCACGAAGCCGGTGTCCAGGAACGGGACGGCGAGCACGACCAGCGGTACGACCAGCGCGATCAGGGCGTTGGTCTTCAGCGAGCCCTCGACGATCGCGGCGCCCAGCAGCAGGCCGAGCAGGTTGGAGCCGCAGTCGCCCATGAAGACGGAGGCGGGGTGGAAGTTGTGCACCAGGAACCCGAGTGCGGCGCCGGCGGTGATCGCGGCGAGCACGCCGGCGGCATCCCGGCCGAGGTCGAAGGCGATGATGGCGAAGGCGACGGCGGAGATCGCGCACACGCCGGCGGCCAGCCCGTCGACGCCGTCGGAGAAGTTCACGACGTTCATCACGGCCACCAGGCCGAGGACCGTGAGCGGCCCGCCGAGCTCGGCGAACTCGACCGCGCCGAGGAAGGGGAGCGTGACGTTGCGGACGACGACGCCGGCGTTCACGAGGATCAGGGCGGCGACCACCTGGCCGGCGAGCTTGAGGCCGGGCGGGAGGTCGCGGGCGTCGTCGATGGCGCCGATCGCCGTGATCAGCGCCGCCGCGACCAGGATCCCGCGGGTGCGCTCGGACTCGGGCATGAAGAGCAGCGCCGCGAGCAGGGCGCCGGCGAAGATGGCGAGCCCGCCGAGCAGGGGCGTCGCCTCGCGGGCCAGGCCGCGCTCCTTGAGCTCGTCGACGGCGCCGACGCGGTGGGCGAGCCGGGCGACGAGCGGCGTCAGGAGCGCCGCCGCGGCGAAGGCCACGAGGCAGGCGTAGACGGCCTCGATCTCCATCGGCAGGAGAGGATCGCAGGGCGGGCGGCGAAGCACGGGCGTTCGGGTCGCGGCCGGATCGCGGGGGGCCACGACCCGATCGCGGGGCAGGGACGCTCAGGCGAGGGTCGAAAGATGGGTCGATCGACGATTGGGAGCGCGCCGCCGCGGGCAGGTTGGCGCCTGGCGGTGGCGCTGCGCCACCGTGCCCATGCCGGAGCCGACGCCCGAACACCGCCTCGCGCGCGCCTTCCTGGCGCTGTCCGACGAGCCCGAGCCGCCCCGCCGGTCCT
>JBOGYU010000331.1:0-5398 GCA_050696935.1 Solirubrobacteraceae bacterium
GCCGCCGCGCCGCGCACGAACCCGCCGCAGCTCGGCTGCTGACCACCGGGCCGCCCCCTCGCACGACTGACGCGCTGACGGTGGGCGCTACCGCCGGTGCCTCGCAGGAGCAGTGGCTCCCGGCTGAACTACCACGGTAAGTCGCAGACCGTGGCCGCGGGTTCGCGGGCTCGGCCCCGCCATAGCTGTCGCTTGACGAACGAGTGTTGCCTTGCGCGACAAGCGGCGGCTTGCGGCCGGGGCCAACCCGACCACCAGCGAGGGACAACAAGGGCTCAGCTACCTGTCCGCCCGCTCCACTTCTTCCCATCGTTTCGGATAGGCCAGCTCCGCCCACGCTGAGAGCGCGCCGGCGGCACCGCGCGTTGCTGGCGTAAGCACCCGCTGCTGCCACATTACGGCATTGAATCCGCGCAGGTACCTGGTGCCCTCAGGCGTCTCCACAGTGTCGCCCATGACGCGAAGCGAGCCAAGCCCCTCGCCCTCCGCATGCGCGACGGACGAGTACATGCTGTAGATGGGTATTGCCGCGGTCCCCAGGTGCTCGGAGATCAGCCGGTCGACGAGTTCTCCGACCGGCGGCTTCGGCTCGCCGACGCTGTACTTGGAGCCAGGCCGATTGCTCGTCCGGAGCGCGTAGCCGGCCGATGCCATCTCCTCGGCATGTCGCCTCAGCGACTCCCAGCCCTCCGTAATGGCGACCGAGAGCTTGGCGACCTCGTCCTGCCTGCCCGGCGGAAGACGCCTCGAGTAGTGGGTGATTCCGCGGACCTGGGTCTCATGCTGTCTGAGGAAGACCAGGAACGTACGGCGCGTGCGCTCAACGCCGTTGATCCCACGTTCGCTGAGCCAGTAGAGGTCGGCGGCGGCTTCGAGTAGCCCACGCGCGACAACGACGCCGCTGAACGCCAAGCTCGGTTCGAGTCGTGCCAGCGCGTCGAGTGCGTCTGCTATCGCCGCGGCGAGCATGTTGCAGTGCTGCGGCAACTGACTCAGAAAGTTCCGGGACACCTCGCGTGTTGAGGCAGCGATCTCCTGAGCGAGCCGGCTCTGCGACTCAATCGGTCGTTCGATCCCGGCGTCATCGAGCAGCACGCGAAGGATCGTGTCGCGTAGCTCGAGGACGGCGCCGTCCTGCCCCTCCTCGCGGTTCCCGGGACTCATGGCTTACAGACTGCACGATGGCGTCGGGCGCGCGACTCTGGAGACAGCTAGAGCCCGGCTCGCTAGCGCTTTGCGCGAAAGCCAGCGGTTCGAACCCGCGTCGACCCACGTCCGCTCGGGACGACGAGGGACGGTGGCGCGCGTGTCGCTTGAGCCACAGAGCGGACTTGCCGGCGTCCGCGTCTGTGAACCCAGACGACACGACGAGCGCGGCGGCGTTCGGTTATCGCATCCGCTCAGTATGTGAGCGTCGTATCTGCCCAGGCCGCGAGGTCAACGAGCCTCGCGGGCGGGCAGAGCTCCGTCCCGTCGCCGCCCTCGATCCCGCGGGCCCTGCTCGACATCCCCGAGAGCTGGAGCGTCACGCCGGCTCCGCGTAGCGCCGCCAAGTGCTCGGCGACGTTGCCGGTGCCAAGCCCGTGCACCGCCGCCGCCGTCGCCTCTCGGACGAGATGGACAGCGTCGCCTGCCAGGAACACGCGCACGTCGTGGCCCTCGTCGGCGGCCGTGCGGGCGACGAGCAAGGCGAGCGCGGCCCGGGTTGGGTTCTCGGGACCAGTGGCGGAATGGACGAGTAGCTTCATGGCACGACCCTACGGCGGCCGCGGATCACCGGTCAACCAGGCGGCGGATCGGCGTCCCGCCGCCACAGGTGGCTGCGGTGTGAGGCGGGACCGATGGCCAGAGGCCAGCCCGCGTCGCTGCCGCGGCCGACGGCACCGAGCGGCGCCGTCGAACGGCGCTATCGCTTCGTGTGACGAGCGGCAACAACGGGTCGGCGGCGGCTACACAATGGCGGCGGCGTCGCTGCTGCTCGCGCCCACGGACCTTGCTAGGACGGTGGCGAGGGGCTGAGCTGCGCCATCATCTCGGCTTGGTCCCAGTACACGCGGTGCTCAACGAACGTGTCGTCACCGAGCCGGAAGAAGTCGGCGAACGGCACGTCGATGGCGTTGCCGCTCGCCGGGACCTCGCCCTGTGGGGTCGCGAGCGCACCTTGGTGCGTGCCCTTGAAGCGGGCCTCGACCGCGACGGCGTCGCCGGCCTCGACGACGGACACGATCTCCATGTGCGCATCGGGAAGGGCGCTCCTGAACGCCTCGGCGAACGCCTTCCACGCGTTCGCGTCCTGCTGCCCCGCCGGCGTGACGTGCGTACAGTCGGGGCTGAAGAGCCCGGCCGCGCCGTCGAGATCGCCTGCTGCGAACCGCTCGTAGAACCGCTCGGCGCTGTCCCGCGGTCGTCCCATCGCCTCCTCCATTCGGTGGTGTTGGCGCAACGCTAGCTCGGCCCGAATGGGTTGGGTGAAACGGTTCGCAGCCGGCGTTCCGTTGGAGCGCCGGCCTTCCGGACGCCGCCGCGCACCCGGCCCCATGGGGGTCAGTTGCAGACGCCTTCTCGGCACGACGCGAGCGGCCGGGGCGACAGCACAGCGCTGTTCCTCGAGCGAGCGCTAGCGGCGCGTCTCCTCGATCGGTCGCCCGCTGGCCCGCGTTGGACGAGCGGGAGGAGTCTCGTCGGGCCGCGCGCGATGGCCGTCGCGCTATCGCTTCGCGCGAAATGCACGTCGAGCGGCCCGGAAGGCCGGCGCCGCTGCGATCGATGACCAGCGGACACGAACTGATCGAGATCGTTGGCTACGAGTTCTCCCATCAGGCGCCCGACGGGCCGGAGGAGATGGGAAGCGCTCGCTGCGATCAGGTTGGGCTTGAGGCGCCATCGTCGGCGATCTCAGACGGGGAGAGGTATCCGCACTGGCCTGAGTCTCGGCGAGGACTCGCGCACCTCCAGGGCCCTCGGCTGGGAGTCCGCGCGGCTCTCAAGCGGCAGATGCTCGTCGTCGGCGAGAAGCACTCGCCGTAGCTCGCTGCCCGTATCCAGGTCGGACGTCGGGCCAAACCCCAAAGCGGAGTAGCGCTCGCGCGCGGGCGTGGCGTATCGGCCTTTCTAGCATCAGCGGACATGCCGCTCGGTCTCCAGAGCTCCCGCGCGCTCCGCTCGAATGCGCAGCTGGTGGCGCTCGTCCAGGCGATCGTCGCCGCGCCGGCAAGTGAGCCGGAGACCGACGTCGTCGAGTGGAAGGGTCAGTACGACCTGCGCGGCAACGCGGATCACAGGTTCGGTGCGGGCCGGCATATCCTCGGGTTCGGCAACCGGCACCCGGACCGGGCCGCGTCCGAGTTCGAGGGATGCGGCTACCTCGTCCTCGGCGCGGAGCCGCAAGTAGCAGCCGGGGTTGCGGTCGAGGATCCGGCTGACCTCGAGAACTGGATCGGCCCGTACGTGGGGGCGGACGGCCCCGTCTGGAGCCCAGCCTACGTCAAGGTCCAGGGCGTCGATGTCCTCGTCATCACGATCGAGGCGCCGTCTTGGGGGGGACCCGATCCACACGCTCCGGAAGGGATACGGCAGCGCGCGGGCGGGGCGCGTCTTCATTCGCCGCAACGGCCAGACCGAGGAAGCGGACCCGACCGAGATGCGCATGCTCGAGGAGCGGACGAAGCGCGCCGCCAGCCGCATCAGGCTGGACGTGACCGTCAAGGATCCTGGTCGCGAACTGCGCACCTTCGCCGCGGCCGGCGGCGACCGCGTCAACTGGATCAACAGCGAGCACGCACGCCTCGCACGTCCTGAGCGCGCGCCGGCCCGCCGCCGCCACCCGCTCCAGTACCCGGCACCGGATATAAGCAGCTTCCTCGAGGACATACGCTCGACCGAGCGTTACGACCGCGAGGTCGCCGACTACCTCTCGAATGCCGGCGCGCGGTGGTTCGCCCTCGTCTTCGAGGGCGCGGTCGCGCAACAGCTCGCGCCAGTCGAGCTGGCGCTCCGGAACGTGACCGACGAGAACTTCGCCGCTGTGCAGGTCGAGCTGCGGTTCCCGGACGGCGTCTACCCCTTCCTCGACCGTCAGGGCCCGCATGAGTTGCTAGACGCGCCGGAGGCGCCGGCGCCTTGGGGGACGAAGATGATGAGCGACCTCGCCAGTGATGTGAATCTGCCCCGCCTCGGGAGTCCCGGCGGCAAGATCGAGCAGCAAGGAAAGGGCTTCCACGTCGCTTTCGATCCCGTCCATGTCCGTCCGCACGCCTCGCGACCGCTGCCGCCGCTGCACCTAGCGATACCGAGGGTGGCGGTCGAGGGCGACGAGATCCGCGTGCGGTGGAATGCGACCTCGACGAGCGCCGCCGGCGCCGTTGCCGGCGAACTCGTGTTTCCGGTCGCAAAGGACCCGGTAGCGGTCACGGAGCTTGTGGGCGCCGTGACCTGAACCGGCCGAACCTGAGCGCCGAAACGGTGATGCACGTGGCGCGAGCCAGGTGGAAACGGCACTCGTCGCGAGTCGTTCTGCGTCCCGTCCCTCCTACGAGGGAGCCGTCCGGCGCCCGGGTGTCGCTTTGCGCGATGAGCAGCGCCCCGGCACGGCCTCCTCACGGCAGCAGGGACGTGCTGACGGGGGTATCGGCTGGCGGCGGGCATGGACGGTCTCGATGATCTCGGCGTTGTGCATGCCCTGCAGGTACATGGACGTGATGCCGAGGTTGCTGTGGCCGAGTGGGCGCTGGATGACGATCAGCGGCACGGCTTCGCGCGCGAGCTCGAGCGCGTGGGCGTGCCGGAGCTGGTGGGGCGCGAAGCGCCGCCGGAGGCCAGCTCCCAACGCGGTCCGGCGCAGGTCGGCTTGTGCGGCGGCGCTTGACTAGTGCCGGCCGCGCGTCCGGCCGTTGATGACGCACAGCAGCGGCCCGACCGGGCAGCTGGAGCCGCAGGGCGAGCGCGGGCTCCAGCTCCTGCCAGCCCCGGGTGTCCATGCCGACCTCGCGGCGCCGCCCTCGCTTGCCGCGCCGGACGAGCAGGGCGCCGCGGCGCTGATCCAGATCCGCCTCGGCAAGGGCGAGCGCTCCCTGGATGCGCAGCCCTGCACGCCAGAGGATCACGAACAGCGCGCGCAGCTGGCGGCCGTGCGCGTCGTCGCCGGCGGCGCGCATGACGGCGATGATCTCCTCCACTCTCGGCGGGTCGGCCGGGTAGCGCAGCCTCGGCAGTGGCCCGACGTGAAGGGCGGGCGGCTATGCCTTACCGGCGGGGCCGCGGGCCAGCAACCGGTTCGCGCGGCGTCCCGGGCGGTCTGCGCCCGCTCGGACGGGCGTCACGCGGGGCCGGCGCGGTGACGCTGCGGCTCCCCCGGGGCCGGCGGCGACGCCCGCCTGGTGCCGATCACGAGCCTTCCGGC
>JBOGYU010000332.1:0-5394 GCA_050696935.1 Solirubrobacteraceae bacterium
GCTACCGCGACGGGCTTCGGGACCCGTGCGGCCCGCGCCGGCCGCTGCGCGCGCGGACGCTGTGGCAGATGACCCGCGCCGGCCGGCCTCCGGTGCTCTAACGGCTAGCCTCTGGCGCGCAATGAGCACCGGGCTCACCCACCCGCCGGTCACGCGCCGCGAGGACGAGTTCACGTCCGAGCGGCACGTCTACGAGCCGCATCGCGTCGGCCTGCCGCCCGTGCTGCCGTACGTGCGGGAGCTGTGGCGGCGGCGGGAGTTCGCGTTCGAGCTCTCGCGCACCGAGCTGCGCTCGCAGCACTTCAACACCGTGTTCGGGCAGCTGTGGCTCGTGATCAACCCGGTGCTGCTCGCGTGCGTGTACTTCGTGCTCGTCGACATCATCAGGCCGCGGCCGGGCGGGATCGAGTTCTTCGCGCACCTGATGGCCGCCCTCTTCGCCTACTACTTCGTGTCCGACGCCGTGCGCCAGGCCGTGAAGTCGGTCACCTCCGGCGGGCGGCTGATCCTCAACACCGCGTTCCCGCGGACGCTGCTGCCGCTGGCGTCGGTGATCACCGCGTTCAAGCGCTTCCTGCCGACGCTGGCGATCTACATCCCGGTGCACATCGCGCTCGGGCGGCCGGGCGGGCCGGAGCTGCTGTACCTGCTCCCGATCTTCCTGCTGTTCCTGGTGATCGCGGCCGGGCTGGCGATGCTCGTGGCGGCCATGCAGGTCTACTTCCGCGACCTCAAGAGCTTCCTGCCCTACGGCCTGCGCGTGTGGCTGTACGCGTGCCCGATCCTCTACTACGCCTCCGAGGTCCCCGACCGCTACCAGGCGATCCTCGTGGTCAACCCGCTGGCGGGGCTGCTGACCGCGTGGAGCGACGTGCTCGATCGCGGCATCGCCCCCGGCGGCGGGGCGTTCCTCACCGGCACCGCCTGGGCGGTCGGCCTGTTCCTCGCCGGCTCGCTCTTCTTCATGTCCCGGGAGCGTGAGTTTGCCGTCCGCCTCTGACCAGCCGCGGATCAGCGTGCAGGACGTGTCGGTCACCTACCGGACGTCACTGGAGAGCCGGCCGACGCTGCGCAGCACGCTGATGCGTTTCGGGCGGCGCGAGCGCGTGATCCGGGAGGTGCGGGCGCTCAAGCGCGTGACGTTCGACGTGGCGCACGGGAAGGTGCTGGGCGTGGTCGGCGCCAACGGGGCGGGCAAGTCGACGCTGATGCGCACGGTGGCGGGGATCCTGCCGCCGACCGAGGGCCGCGTGGAGGTCCACGGGCGGGTGAGCACGCTGCTGGCGCTCGGCGTCGGCTTCAACCGCCGGCTCACGGGCCGCGAGAACGTGGTGTTGGGCGGGCTGGCGGCGGGGCTCACGCGGGACGAGCTGGCGGAGAAGTACGACGAGATCGTCGGCTGGGCGGAGCTCGACGACTTCATGGACATGCCGATGCGGACCTACTCCTCCGGCATGTACGGGCGGCTCGCGTTCGCGGTCGCGGTCCACATGCACCCGGACATCCTGATCATCGACGAGGCCCTGTCGGTCGGCGACGCGCGGTTCCGGCGCAAGTCGCTGGACAAGATGCGCGAGCTGTGCTCGGAGGACCGGACCGTGCTGCTCGTCAGCCACGCGCTCGGCACGATCGAGGAGCTGTGCGACGAGGCGATCTGGATGCACAAGGGCAAGCTGAAGCTGTGGGACGAGCCGGCGGCCGTCGTCGACGCCTACACGAAGTTCCTCGGCGTCAAGGAGGACGCGGTCACGATGGAGGACGTGTGACGCAGCCCGGCGCGGCGTAGACGCGCCAGGAGCGGTTGCGGTGGATGCGCTGCCAGCCCTCTGGTGGCGTGGTCTGTGGCCAGGTGCCGGCGCGGTCGTTGTAGATGCGGCGGGTCGTCGGACCGCGGCGCGGCAGCAGCAGGAGGCGTCCTATCCCCCCTTGCGGCGTCCTGACGGAGCCGGGGTCTCCGTCGAGCCAGAAGCGGATGAACGGGATCGGGCGGTGGTCTCCCGCTGTCAGGGCATTGCAGGTCCGAAAGGCGGCTTGTACGGAGGGGGACTCAGCCGTTCGTTGCATGTCCGCGTAGAACGCGCCGTCCAGGTCGAGGCGGCGCTCGATCGTGCTCAGCTCTTTCGCGTGCCAGGGGATGTACGCGATCGACAGGGCGAGCGCGAGGACGCCTGCCACCTGCCAGGGCCGTCGTCGCGGTTTCGGCAGCAGCACCCAGCCGGCGACGGCGAGCCCGTAGAAGAGGGAGAGCAGGACCGCCGGGGTGTCCACGTAGCGGCGGATCAGCGGGAGGCCGAAGAAGGGGCCGATCGCGAACACGAGCATCATCGCGGCGAACGTGGCGATCGGGAGGATCGACCTCTGGCGGGCGTGCAGCCAGGCGAACGCGAGGCCGATGGGGACGCCGATCACGAGCGGCTCGCGGAGCGCGAAGCCGAAGTACTGGGCGGTCCAGTACGGCACCTGGCCGGGGCTTCTCCGGCGCTCGTTCTCCTCGGCCAGGTCGGCGGTGCCGTGCAGGGAGTGCAGGGCGTCGCCGGTGACGAGCCAGTCGGTGAGCGCCCAGATCGCGGGGGCGGCGGCGACGAGTGCGGCAGTGGCGGCTCTGGTCGTGGGCGTCGCCGCGGGCCACAGGTACAGCCAGTACAGGCCCGCGAGCACCCACGCCTCGGGGCGCAGCAGGCCGGCGAGGGCGAGCAGGACGAGCACGGGGACGCCGCGTCGTTGCCTCTTCGCCTCGAGCAGGACGGCGCCGATCACGAGGAGCGCGAACGGCACGTCCTGGTAGGCGAGCAGCGCGTCCCGCTCGATCGCCGGGCGGGTGAGCACGACGAGCGCGGCCACGACGCCGACCCACGGCGTCCCGAACAGCTCGCTGCCGAGGCGGTAGGTGAGGTAGACGAGGCCGCCGAACAGGAGGAGGACGAGCCACAGGATCGCGAGGTCGGCATCATGCCCGAGCGGCAGGGCGAGCGAGCTCACCGCGGTCGCCAGCGGGTGCGGCGTCGGCGCGAAGTCCGCCGTGTACTCCGGTTTGAATCCGTCCCACGCGTCCCGCGCCCACAGAAGTGCGTACTGCGCGTCGTAGTTCACGTACGACGGCCCAAAGGCGAGATAGAGCATTACCGCGACGCCGGCCGAGATCGCCGCGGCGGCCACGGCCCCCCGGACGCCGCGAATCGTCGCCGGCGCCGGCCTCGGACGCGATGCGATGGCCATGCGCCGCGCCAGGATACCGGCCGGCTACGTCGTCAGCGCGCGCAGCGTCCGCGCCACTCCGTGGGGATCGAAGCGCAGGCGACGGTGCGTGATGCGGAGTACGCGGTAGCCGGCGAGGAGGAGCTCCGCGTCGCGGCGGCGGTCCTCCTCGAAGGCGCGGCGCGTGCGATGGTAGGCGCCGCCGTCGGTCTCGACCGCAAGCCGCGCAGCGGGCCAGAAGAAGTCGACCTCGAAGCCGCAGACCGTCGCGTTCACCAACGGTTTCGTCAGCCGGTGACGCCGGCACAGAGCGAGCATGCGGCGCTCGAGCTCGCTTCTCGTCAGCGCCGGCGGCTCGGTCAGCGCGGCGCGAAGCGCCTGGGCGCCGCGGCGGCCGTTCGAGCGGCTCAGCACGTCCAACATCGCATTCAGGGAGAAGAGGTTGAGGATCTCGGCCTGGGCGAGGGCCCGCTCGAGCGCTTCGGGTTGGATCACGCCGGCGAGGTCAACGAAGGTTCGGGCGACGGTGGTGATTGGGACGTCCCTGTGCACGGTCACGTCGGCGGGCTCGAGCCGTCGCACGCGGTGCAGCTCGATCGCCCGCTCCCGCTCACCCACGCGCGCCGCTGACGTGACCTCGATCCGTTCGCGAGCGCTCGGCCGCAGCTCCCACAGCGCGGCCGCCGACCGGTGGCTCAGCACGGCGCCCGGGCCACACGCCAGGACCGCGGCGAGCATCCTCCCCTCCATTCTCAGCGCCCGATGGCCCATGGCGTAAACCCCGCGGTGAAGGAGGAGGAGAACTCCGCGGCGCATGCGATTCCGGATCTCCGTCTCGCTCATCCCGAGCGCCCGGAGCTGCGTACGGCTGACGACCCCATATTGCGCCTCCGCAGCAAGGTGTGGCGATCTACTGGTCACTACGACCAGTAGATCGCCACACCTTTCGATTCGCCCCCCTCAATGCCGCAGTTCAAGCCGTATAGCCTCCGAGCGAGTGGCGCCCAAGACCGTCATAGCCCTCGGAGGCAACGCCATCGCCGGCGAGCGCGGCGCCGACCCGGCATCCCAGCAGCACGCCGTCGAGGGCGCCGCGGAGCAGATCGCCGAGCTGGTCGCGCACGGCCACGACATCGTGATCACCCACGGCAACGGCCCGCAGGTGGGCAACCTCCTGCTGAAGAACGACCTCGCGCGCCATGTCGTCCCCCCCGTCCCGCTCGACTGGTGCGTCGCGCAGACGCAGGCGACGCTCGGCTTCCTGATCGTCACCGCGCTCGAGGCGGCGCTCGCGCGGCGCGGTCTGCACCGGCTCGTCAGCACCGTCATCACCCGCGTGCTGGTCGCCGCCGACGACCCGGCCTGGGCGCGGCCGACGAAGCCGATCGGCCGGTACGTCGGCGCGGACGAGGCGCGGGAGCGGATCACGGCCGGCGAGGCCTGGGAGGAGCGCGGCGAGCGCGGCTGGCGGCGCGTGGTGGCGTCCCCGGAGCCGCTCGAGATCCTCGACCGCGGCACCGTCGACGCGCTGATCGCCGAGGGCGCGATCGTGGTCGCCGCCGGCGGCGGCGGGATCCCGATGGTCCGCGAGCACGGGCGGCTGCGCGGCGTGGAGGCGGTGCTCGACAAGGACCTCACCGGCGCGCTGCTCGCGCGCACGGTGGGCGCCGGCACGTTCGTGGTCGCCACCGACGTCGAGGCGGCCGCGGTCGGCTATGGCTCGCCCGCTCAGGAGTGGCTCGGCGCGGTGACGCCGGCGCGGCTGCGCGCGCTGCTGGAGGCGGGCGAGTTCGGCAGCGGCAGCATGGGCCCGAAGGTGCAGGCCGCGCTGGCATTCGTGGAGAACGGCGGCCGGCGGGCGGTGATCACCTCGCTCGAGCGCCTGCGCGAGGGCGTGGAGGGCGCCGCGGGGACGCGGGTGGCGAGCGAAGCGGTGACCAGCGCAAGCGAGGCAGGATGACCGAGCGCGTCATCGTCCGCCGCGGGGCCTACTACGACTCCGTCACGCTGATGCTCGTCTCCCGCACCGCCGGCGCGGAGGAGGGCGCCGAGCACGTGGCGGTCGGCATGGCCACGCCGCTGAACCTGGAGCTGCTCGCCGACCAGGGCTTCGAGGTCGAGGCCGGCCCCAACGACCTCGTGATCGCCGTCCGGGCGCGCGACGAGGCGGCGGTCGACGCCGCGGTCGCGGCGGTCGAC
>JBOGYU010000333.1:0-5376 GCA_050696935.1 Solirubrobacteraceae bacterium
GGTCCAGCCGGCCCGCCACGACGTCGACCCAGTCGTCGAACCGGCAGCGCAGCTCGACGTCGACGTGCGGGGCGCGGCCGGGCGCGGCGGCCGTCGCGCCGTTCTCGAGTCGCACGTGCCACGGCTCGGCGTCGGGGAACTCCCACTGGAGCACCAGCGGGCCGTCCGGCGCGCGGCGCACGTCCACGCCGCGGCGGATGCTGTCGAACAGCATCGCCATCGCCTCCGGGTCGCGCGCCGGCCTGCCGTTGCGCTCGCCCAGGTAGCCGGCGCGCAGCATCCCGAGCCCCCGCAGCGCCCGCTCGCGCGGCGGCAGGTCCATCGGCATGATGTCCGGCCCGGGGAGCGAGTCGACGGGCAGCCCGGCGGCGCGGAACTTCGCCTCGAACGAGCGCGCGCCCTCCTCGTAGATCTGCTCGAGCGTGAAGCCGAAGCACTCCACGTAGCGCATGTCCCAGCCGGGCGGGACGAACACCGCGAGCGAGTACGGGACCACGAGCCGCAGCTGGTCGGCCACGGCGTGGGGGACCTCGGGGTCCTCGGCGGCGAGGTCGCGCAGCAGCTTGACACCGAAGCCGATGTGGCGCTGCTCGTCGAGCGACACGTGGCGGATGCCCTCGCGGAAGCCGGGCAGCAGGTCGCGCTCGGCGAGGTAGTCGGAGATGAAGTGCTGGCCGGGCTGGGCGAGCGTCGCCTCGACGACGAAGTGGTACATCGCGACGGCCTGGGCGAGCTTGGTGCGGGAGCGGTCGCGGCGCAGCTCGTCGACCACGCGGTCGAGCAGCGCGAACGTCTTCACGAATCCCCAGGTCAGCTCCGGCCGGGTGTCCTCGAGCGTGCCGGCGATCGTGCCGTCGCCGCGCTCGACCACCTCGTGCATGAACCGATTGAAGAAGACGGCATGGCGCGCCTCGTCCACCTGCTGCGTGGCGAGGAAGTACTTCTGCTCCTCGTGCGGCGCCGCGTCGATGAACGGCGACAGGTCGTCGGCGACGGCGTCCTCGCCGTGGAAGAACATCGCGTAGTTCCACAGGGCGGCGCGGCGCTCGAGGTCGGAGAACCGCTCCCGCCAGTGGTCGCGGTCGGCCGAGAAGTCGATCTCCGTGGCGCGCCAGTTGCCGCGCTCCCAGCGCCGGTACAGATCGCCGTACGTGACCTGGTCGACGGTGGCCGCGGCCATGCCGCGAAGACTACTGAACGGCGGCGTTCACCGTGTGCGGTCCGTCACCCGCTCGCGCAGCTCGTCGATCGGCACGCGATCCTGCGCCAGCGTGTCGCGGTCGCGCAGCGTGACGGTGCGGTCCTCGAGCGACTGGTGGTCGACCGTGACCGCGAGCGGGGTGCCGATCTCGTCCTGGCGCCGGTAGCGCTTGCCGATGTGCCCGCCCTCGTCGTACTCGGCGCTGACATGGCGGCGCAGGTCGAGGTAGATCTCGCGCGCGAGCTCGGGGTGGCCGTCCTTGCGCAGCAGCGGCAGCACGGCCACCTTCACCGGGGCTACGGACGGGTGCAGCCGCAGCACCGTGCGCCGCTCGCCGCCGAGCTCGTCCTCGTCGTAGGCGTCGCACAGCAGCGCGAGCATCGTCCGCCCCACGCCGGCGGCCGGCTCGATCACGTGCGGCACGTACCGCTCGCCGGAGCCGGGGTCGAAGTACTCGAGCCGCTCGCCGGAGTGCTCGGCGTGCTGGGTGAGGTCGAAGTCGCCCCGGTTCGCGATCCCCTCCAGCTCCGACCAGCCGATCGGGTACAGGTACTCGATGTCGGAGGTGGCCGACGAGTAGTGCGAGAGCTCGTCGGCGTCGTGCGCTCGCAGGCGCAGCCGCTCGCGGTCGATGCCGAGCGCGACGTACCAGTCGATCCGCGCCTGCATCCAGTGCTCGTACCACCGCTCGGCCTCGTCCGGGTGCACGAAGAACTCCATCTCCATCTGCTCGAACTCGAGCGTGCGGAAGATGAAGTTGCCGGGGGTGATCTCGTTCCGGAACGACTTGCCGACCTGCGCGATCCCGAACGGCGGCTTGCGGCGCGCGTACTGGAGCGTCGTCTTAAAGTCCAGGAAGATGCCCTGCGCCGTCTCCGGCCGCAGGTAGACCGTCGAGCCGCCGTCCTTCACCGGCCCGATCGAGGTCTCGAACATGAGGTTGAACTCGCGCGCCTCGGTGAGGTCGCACTCGGGCGTCTCGCCGGGATGCTTGGACGGCTTGCGGCCGCACTCGAGCTCCGAGAGGTGGTCGGCGCGAAAGCGCAGCTTGCACGTGCGGCAGTCGACGAGCGGGTCGGTGAACCCGGCCAGGTGGCCCGACGCCTCCCACGTGCGCGGGTGCTGGATGATCGCCGAGTCCAGCGCCACGACGTCGTCGCGCTCCTGGATCATCGCCTTCCACCACAGGCCGATGACGTTGTTCTTGAGGAGCACGCCGTAGTGCCCGTAGTCGTACGTGTTGGCGATCCCGCCGTAGATCTCCGAGGCCGGGAAGATCAGCCCGCGCCGCTTGCACAGCGCGACGACCTTGTCCATCGTGACCACTTCGGCCGGCATGGGCGCGCAGTCTAGGCACCTATACTCGCGGGCCGCGATGCCGATCTACGAGTACCGCTGCGAGAACGGCCATCTGTTCGAGGTCATGCAGAAGATCACGGACGATCCGGTGACGGCGTGCGAGACCTGCGAGTCGCCGGTGCAGCGGGTGTTCCACCCGATCGCGGTCCACTTCAAGGGCTCGGGCTTCTACAACACCGACTACGGGACGGCCAAGCGCAAGCGCGAGACCGACAAGTCGGCCTCCGAGGGCGCCGACAAGCAGGACGCGAAGGCGAAGGAGAAGCAGGCGGACTCCAAGTCGTCGTCGTCCACGTCGTCCGACGCCGCATAAGCGCGGCTTATCGCCGACCGCCGGAATCGTCATTTCCGCTTCTCGCCGGCGGCTGCGAGACTGGCCTCCATGACGCCCCGCCAGATCGCCCTGCTGTTCGCGCTCGCCGCGATCTGGGGCGGCTCGTACCTGCTGATC
Source organism: Solirubrobacteraceae bacterium (assembly GCA_050696935.1). Taxonomy (GTDB): domain Bacteria; phylum Actinomycetota; class Thermoleophilia; order Solirubrobacterales; family Solirubrobacteraceae; genus DASSUW01. The sequence goes on from JBOGYU010000333.1 coordinate 3,012, forward strand.
AAGTACGCGCTGGAGGACCTCAGCGCCCCGATGATCGTGTGGGCGCGCAGCACGATCGGCGCGCTCGTGCTGCTGATCGCGCTGCGCGGCGCGGCCCGCGGCGCGTTCGCCGACATCCGCCGCCGGCCCGGCTGGGCCGCCCTCCTGGGCCTCCTCGCCGTGGCGCTGCCGTTCCTGCTGATCACCTACGGCGAGCTGGAGGTGCCGTCGGGGCTGACCGCGGTGCTGATCTCGCCGGCCGCGCTGTTCGTGGCGATGTTCGCGCCGTTCATCGACGTCTCGGAGCGGATCGACCGCACGCAGGGCGCCGGCATGGCGGTCGGCCTCGCGGGCGTGGCGCTCGTCGTCGGCGTGGAGTCGATCAGCACGCTGTGGCAGTTCCTGGGCGCGCTGGCGATGCTGGCCGCGGCGGCGTCCTACGCGCTGTCGGGCTTCGTCGTCAAGGGCCGCTACGGCCGGCTCACCTCGATGCAGGCCTCGTTCGTCTCGGTGTCCGTCGCGTCGCTGATGACGCTGCCGCTCGCGGCTGCGACGGCGCCCGCCGTGCTGCCGGGGCTGCGCGCCGTGGGTGCCGTGGTCGTGCTCGGCGCCGCCGCCACCGCGCTCGGGTTCGTGATCTTCTACAAGCTGATCGCCGAGACCGGAGCGGGTCGCGCCTCGCTGGTGAGCTACCTGGCGCCGGGCGTCGCGCTCTTCTACGGCGCCGTGTTCCTGAGCGAGGCGATCACGCCGGCGGCGCTCGCCGGGCTCGTGCTCATCCTCGGCGGCGTCGCGCTCGCCTCGCGCCCGCGCCGCCGGCCGCGTGAGCACGTCCCGTGCCCGGTCACCGGGGAACTGGCGGCTGCGGAGGCGACGACCCGCTAGCGTCCGGTCCGATGGACCTGAGGCTCTCTCCCGCCGAGCAGGAGTTCCGCGACGCCGTCCGGGGCTGGATCTCCGAGCACCACCCCGGCCGCGAGCCGGACGCCGACCAGGAGGTGTTCGAGTTCCGCCGCGCGTGGCAGCGGGCACTGAACGAGCGTGGCTGGGCGGGCCTGAGCTGGCCGACGGAGTACGGCGGCGCCGGGGCGACGCTGGTCGAGCAGGCGATCTTCTACGAGGAGGTCGCGCGCGCGGGAGCGCCGCAGATGGCGAACGTGCTCGGACTCGCCATGGGCGGCCCGACCGTGATCGCCCACGGCACGGAGGAGCAGAAGCAGCGCTACCTGCCGCCGATCCTGTCCGCCGAGGAGATCTGGTGCCAGGGGTTCTCCGAGCCGGAGTCGGGGTCCGACCTCGCATCTTTGAAGACGCGCGCCGTGCGCAACGGCGCCGACTGGGTGGTGACCGGGCAGAAGGTCTGGACCACATACGCGCATCAGGCCAAGTGGTGCATGCTCGTGGCGCGCACCGACCCGGAGGCGCCCAAGCACCGCGGGCTCACCTACTTCCTGATGGACATGGAGCAGGAGGGCGTGGAGGTGCGGCCGCTGGTGCAGATCACCGGCGAGGCGGAGTTCAACGAGCTGTTCATCGAAGAGGCGCGGATCCCGCACGAGAACATCGTCGGCGGCGAGAACAACGGCTGGCCGGTGGCGATCACGACGCTCATGCACGAGCGCGCCGGGCTGGCGTTCACGCTCCAGGTGCAGGTGCAGATCGCGCTGCGCGAGCTCCAGGAGGAGATCCGGTCGGCCGGCCGGGCGGACGACCCGGTGGTCCGCCAGCGCTTCGCCCAGGTCTTCGCGGAGGCCCAGGTGCTCCGGCTGAACGCCTACCGCGGGCTCACCGCGACCATGAAGCGGGGCGCGCCCGGACCGGAGGGGTCGCTCGGCAAGTGGCACTGGGCCGAGGTCAACCAGGCGCTGACCGAGCTGGCGATCGACGTCGCGGGGCCGCGCGCGCAGGTGTTCGAGGGGCCGTGGGCCCACCGGTTCCTGCGCTCGCGCGCGAACTCGATCGAGGGCGGGACGACCGAGATCCTCAAGAACATCGTGGCCGAGCGGGTGCTGGGGCTGCCGCGCGGATGAACTTCGACCTGTCGGTGGACCAGCGGACGATCAAGTCCACCGCGCGGGAGTTCCTGGCCGCGCGCTACCCGCTCGCGGAGGTGCGCCGGCTGGCGCTCGAGGACGAGCGCAGGTTCACCGACAACCAGTGGGACGAGATGGTCGAGCTCGGGTGGCCGGAGATCGCGGAGATCGGCACGGTCGAGATGGTGGTGGTGGCGGAGGAGCTCGGGTACGCCCTGGCGCCGACGCCGCTGCAGTCCACGTGGGCGGCGGGGCTGCTCGGCGCGGACATCGTGGGTGGTCGCCGCGGCGCGGTGGTGGTCGACGGCCTGGCGGCCGACGCCGGCGCGGCCGACGTGCTCGTCGACTGGGAC
>JBOGYU010000334.1:0-5359 GCA_050696935.1 Solirubrobacteraceae bacterium
CGGTAGGACCCGAACGCGTCGCGCAGCGCGCCCGCCCACTCGCCGGTGGTGACGCCCGCGCGGGCGGCGGCGATCGTGACCGGCATGACGTTCTCGTCGCTCGCGGCGACCCGTCGCAGCACTTCCAGCGCGCGCTCGACGGCACCCGGGTCCCGCGCCCCGCGCCACTGCTCGAGCGCGTCCCGCACCTCCTGCTCGACCGCCGGGTCGACGACCAGGATCCCGCCGTCCGCGGTCAGCGGCGACGCCTCGGTCTCCTCGAACCGGTTCACGCCGACCATCACCTGCTCGCCGGACTCGATCCGCGCGAGCCGCTCGCGGTGGGAGTCCACCAGCGCCGCCTTCATGTACGGCACCGCCTCCACCGCGCCGCCGTGCTCGGCCACCCGCGCCATCTCCGCCCGCGCGCACTCCGCGAGCTCGCCCACCAGGCCCTCCATCACGACGGAGCCCTCGAAGATGTCCGGGTACTCGAGCAGGTCGGTCTCGTAGGCCAGCACCTGCTGGATCCGCAGCGACCACTGCTGGTCCCACGGTCGCGGCAGCCCGAGCGCCTCGTTCCAGGCCGGAAGCTGGATCGCCCGCGCCCGCGCGTCGCGCCCCAGCGTCACCGCCAGCGCCTCGAGCACGATCCGCTGCACGTTGTTCTCCGCCTGGGACTCGGTGAGCCCGAGCGAGTTGACCTGCACGCCGTAGCGGAAGCGGCGGTGGCGCTCGTCGGCCACCGCGTAGCGCTCGCGGCCGATCTCGTCCCACAGCAGCGCCATCGCGCGCAGCTTCGCGTGCTCCTCCACGAACCGCACGCCGGCGTTCACGAAGAACGAGATCCGCCCGAACACCGCGCCCATGCGCTCCTGCGGCACCCGCTCCCGCACCGCGTCGAGCACCGCGATCGCCGTGGACATTGCGTACGCGATCTCCTGCACCGGCGTCGCGCCCGCCTCCTGCAGGTGGTAGGAGCAGACGTTGACCGGGTTCCAGCGCGGCACGTGCTCGACCGCGTAGGCGACCGTGTCGGCGATCAGCCGCATGCTCGGCGCCGGCGGGAACGCGTAGGTGCCGCGCGAGAGGTACTCCTTGATGATGTCGTTCTGGGTCGTGCCCTGGAGCTGCGCCGGGTCGATCCCGTTCTCCTCCGCCACCACGAGGTAGAGCGCGAGCAGCCACGCGGCCGTAGCGTTGATCGTCATCGACGTGTTCATGCGGTCCAGCGGGATGCCGTCCAGAAGGGCGTGCATGTCGCCCTTGTGCGCCACCGGCACGCCGACCTTGCCGACCTCCGATCGCGCGAGCTCGTGGTCGGCGTCGTAGCCGGTCTGGGTCGGCAGGTCGAAGGCGATCGAGAGCCCTGTCTGGCCCTTCGCGAGGTTGCCCCGGTACAGCTCGTTGGACCGGCGGGCGTCGGAGTGGCCCGCGTAGGTCCGCATCATCCACGGCTTGTCCGGCTCGGGCAGGCGGTGGCTCATCGGGTCCGATTCTATGGATGGGGCTATGCGGGCGAGTCGGTCGGGAGCAGCTCGAACGCCCCGCCGGCAAGGGGTGCAACCGCGCGGAAGTGCCGCTCGTCGAAGGTCGCGAGGCTGCGCGTGCGCCAGCGATCGGCGAGGACGACGATCGAGGCGTCGGCCAGGCCGAGCCGGAGGTCGCCGTACTTGGCGCACAGCTCTCGCACCTGAGCGAGGCCGCGGTCGTCGAGCGCCTGGACGGTGTAGACGTCGACGAGGTCGGCCAGGAATGCGAGCTCCGCGTCGAGCCCTAGGCGGTTCAGGATCAGGTAGTCGGCCTCCGCCGCCGTGTACGCCGAGACGACGAGCTCACCGACCCAGCCTTTCAACATCGCGCGAACCGTGGCGTACCTCGGGTCGCGTCGATCGACGTAGCCGTAGAGGGCGCTCGCGTCGAGGATCAGGGCCCGCGCAGGCTCCATTCTCTGCGCACGATCTCGTCAGCATGCTGGGCCACGGGCTCGCCGGTGCCGCTGCCGACGCCCATCGCATGGAAATGCCGCTTCGGCACCTCGCGCGTCGCCGCGGCGACCGCCTCGCGGATGATCTCAGCCTGCGAGCGGCCGGTACGCTCGGACAGGCGGCGGAGCGCCGAAGCCTCCTCCTCGCGCAGATAGACGGTCGTCTTCACCATGCCATATATGGTAACCGAGGATCCGGCGGCGACTCGCTAGGGTCCTCGCCCATGCGCCCGATCGACGTCCGGCACATGGGCCGCGAGAAGGTCATCTGCTGCTGGGAGGTCGACGGCCTGCTGATCGACCCCGGGCCGCAGTCCTCCGAGGAGACGCTGCTCGCCGCGCTCGGCGGCGAGCGCCCTCGCGGGATCGTCCTGACGCACATCCACCTCGATCACGCGGGGGCGACCGGCTCGCTCGTGCGCCGCTGGCCCGACCTCCCCGTCTATGTGCACGAGCGCGGGGCGCCGCACCTGGTCGACCCGTCCAAGCTGATCGCCAGCGCGTCGCGGCTGTACGACGACATGGACGAGCGCTGGGGCGAGATCGTCCCGGTCCCGGAGGCCAGCGTGCGCGTCATGCGCGACGGCGACCGCGTGGAGGGCTTCCGCGTCGCGTACACGCCCGGCCACGCCTCCCACCATGTCTGCTTCCTCCACGAGGACAGCGGCCGCGCGTTCGCGGGCGACATGGTCGGCGTGCGGATCCCGCCGTCGAGCCTCACGGTCATGCCCACGCCGCCGCCCGACATCGACGTCGAGGCGTGGCAGGACTCGATCTCCACCGTCGCGGGCTGGCGCCCCACCGCGCTCGCGCTCACCCACTTCGGCCTGCACGAGGACGTCGACACGGTCGTCGAGGCGGCGCGGGAGGAGCTGGCGAAGCTCGCGCGCGACGCCCGCGAGCTGGACGCCGAGAGCTTCCGGGAGCGCTTCGAGGACGACGTCGCGGCGCGTGCGGGCGACGGCGACCTGCGCGACACCTACCGGCAGGCCGCCCCGCCCGTGCTCCAGCACCTGGGGCTCGACCGCTACTGGCGCAAGCGGGCCGGCTGAGCCGGCGCGCGGTTGCCGCGCGGCGGGACCGCGCGTCCCCGCGCGGCGGGATGAACATCGGACAAGTCGCCGCGCGGCGGGACGAACTTCGGGCATTGAGGGAGGGTGTCCGGGGAGTTTCGTGCAAATGACGTTGCGTCAGGAGAGCGCTTTGCACGTTAGGTCCCTAGATGGGGAGTAATGTGCAAAGCGTGCAACTGACATGTCGTCAATTGCACGTTCCTCCTGACCCGCTCCCCTAAATGCCCGATGTTGACGGGCCTGGTGCCGGTCGCGAGATTCCTCGTATGGGGGCGCGACCGCGGCTGAGCCGCCCAGCGAGGGGCCTGCGGGCCGCTGACCCCGGTCGAGCGGTTGGGCGCCGGGCACACCGTTGGCGCTTGACACTTTGGTCCAATCATTTTACCGTTGTTGGAAGGGATGGGTGCTTCTCGCTCCACTCGCGAGGCGGGGCTCCGGGTGCCGAAGGCCTCGGACGTGCTCGCCGACTACCTCCGCCAGCGGATCCTGGACGGCGAGTTCAGGCCCGGCGCGATGCTCCCGCCGGAGCGCACGCTCGTCGAGGAGAGCCGGCTGAGCCGCACGGCCGTGCGCGAGGCGCTGCGGATCCTGGAGATCGAGGGCCTGATCGTGACGCGGCCCGGCCGCAACGGCGGCAGCGTGGTCCGCAGGCCCAACGCCGACGCGGTGGCGCGCTCGCTCGACGTGTTCATCCGCGGCCGCCGCGTCCGCTTCCACGCCATCCTCGAGGCGCGCGAGCGGCTCGAGCCGATCTGCGCCGAGCTGGCCGCGCAGCGCCGCAGCGAGGACGACCTGCGCGAGCTCGAGGAGGTCACCGGCGCGGTCGAGCGCGCCCGCGACGACGTGCAGGCGTTCCTCACGGAGAACGTCGAGTGGCACCTGGCCGTCGCCCGGGCCAGCCGCAACGAGCTGCTCGCCGCGTTCATGCTCGCCCTCGGCAACGCCGTCCGCGCGGCGACCGACATCGACAACTTCAACTCCGCCGAGGTGCGCGACGGCGCGCTGCGCGCCCACCGCAAGGTGCTGAAGGCGATTGCCGCCGGCGACGGCGAGGGCGCGCACAAGGCGATGCAGCGCCACGTGCACGCCTACCGCGAGCAGGTGCTCAGGGTGCCGGTGCCCGAGGAGATCGAGCTCGAGCCGGAGGCGACAGGGTGAGCGCCCTGGTCGGCATCGACGTCGGCGGCACGTTCACCGACCTCTACCACGCCGAGAACGGCGGCGAGCCGAGGGTCGTCAAGGTGCCGTCCACCCCGGACGACCCGTCGATCGGGGTCCTCGACGCCCTCACCGCGGCCGGCCTGCACGGCGAGTCCCTCGGCGCGCTGCTGCACGGCACCACGATCGCCACCAACGCGCTGATCGAGCGCCGCGGCGCCCGCTGCGCCCTGATCACCAGCCGCGGATTCCGCGACGTGCTCGAGCTCGGCCGCCGCGACCGCCCGCGGATCTACGGCCTCACCGGCGTCCAGCGCCCGCTGATCGCGCGCGACCAGCGCTGGGAGGTCGACGAGCGCCTCGACCACAAGGGGCAGGTCGTCACGCCGCTCGACGAGGCGCAGCTGCGCGAGCTCGCCGAGGCGCTCGCCGGTGAGCCGCTCGACGCCGTCGTCGTCTCGTTCCTGCACTCCTACGCCAACCCCGTCAACGAGGAGCGCGCGCGGGAGATCCTGCTCGAGGTCCGCCCCGACTGGCACGTCGTCACGTCCCACAGCGTGCTCCGCGAGTACTACGAGTTCGAGCGCACGAGCACCGCGGTGGTGCAGGGCTACCTCGAGCCGCTCGTCTCCCGCTACGCCGACCGCCTGGTCTCCAAGCTCTCGGACTGGGGCTTCGAGCGGGACGCGCTGATCATGCAGTCCAACGGGGGAGTGGTCCCGGCCGCGCGGATGGGCGAGCGCGCCGCGCACATGCTCCGCTCGGGGCCCGCGGCCGGCGTGATCGCCGCCGCCCGGCTGGCGACCGAGGCCGGACTGCACCGCATCGTCACGGCCGACATGGGCGGCACGAGCTTCGACGTCGGGATCTCCCTGGACGGCAGGCCCCAGGAGGCCGAGTCCGTGCTGCTGGACTTCCGCGTGCCGGTCCGCCTGCCGATGGTCGACGTGCGCACGATCGGCGCCGGCGGCGGCAGCATCGCCTCGGTCGACCGCGGCGGCATCCTCCAGGTCGGCCCGCGCAGCGCCGGATCGGTCCCCGGCCCGGTCAGCTTCGGCCGCGGCGGCACGGAGGCGACCGTGACCGACGCCAATGTCGTGCTGGGGCGGATCGACGCCGAGCGTCCGATCGGCGAGCACGGCGGCCGCCTGGACCTCGAGGG
>JBOGYU010000335.1:0-5347 GCA_050696935.1 Solirubrobacteraceae bacterium
GGCGGGAACGGGAGCGGGCGCGTGCGCACGAGCCGCAGCCGCGTGCGCTCGGTGTCCGCGCCGTCGAGCAGATCGAGCGCCGTGCGCGCGCCGAAGCGGCTGGCCGCCACGCCGAGCCCTGTGTAGCCGACCGCGTACACGGCGCGGCCCCTGAGCGCGCGTCCGAACGTGACGCAGAAGCGGCTGCAGGTGTCGATCGGGCCGCCCCACGCGTGCGTGAACGCGATTCCCTCCAGCGCCGGGAACGTCTCCGCGACGTGGCGCGCGAGCACGTCGAATGTGGCCGGCCGCCGGTCGAGCCGCTCCTCCACCCGGTTGCCGAAGTGGTAGATCGCGTCGTAGCCGCCGAACAGCAGCCGGCCGTCGGGCGTGAGCCGGTAGTAGTGGAAGCGGTTTCCGGTCGGCGATCCCCTGCCCGCGCGCCCAGCCGACGGCGGCGCGCTGCTCCGCGCTCAGCGGCTCTGTGACGAGCACGTAGTCGTACACCGGCGCCACCAGCCGCCGGATCGGGCGCGCCAGCGGCGGGTAGGCGCCGGTGGCGAGCAGGATCCGCTCGGCGCGCAGGCGGCCGGCGGGCGTGTGCAGCTCGCCGGCGACGGTGGCGCGGCGCACGGGCGTGCGCTCGTGCACGCGCACGCCGAGCGCGACCGCCGCCCGGCGCAGGCCCAGCGCAAGGGCGCCCGGGTCCACGAGCGCCACGCCCGTGCGCTGCCAGATCGCGCCGAGGTAGGTCGGAGAGGCGACCTCCGCGCGCACCGCGTCGCGGTCCAGCACCTCGGCCTCACAGCCGAACCGGCGCAGCAGCGCCGCCTCCTCCTCCAGCTTGGCGAGCTCGTGCGGCCGCGTCGCGACCGAGAGCACGCCGGGCTCCTCCCACGCCGCCCGGATCCCGTGCCGGTCCAGGTCGGCGCGCAGGCCGGCGAGGTTGTCGCGGCCGAGCCGCTCGAGCGCCTCGAGCTCGCGGGGGAAGCGCGCCTGCCCGTTCGCGAGCCCGTGGGTGAGCGAGGCCTCCACGAACCCGCCGCTGCGCCCGCTGGCGCCGAAGCCCGCCGTCGCGGCCTCCAGCAGCGCGACCTCGCGGCCGGGCCGCTCCTGCTTGGCCTGCACGGCCGCCCACAGGCCGGTGAAGCCGCCGCCGACGATCGCGAGGTCGGCCTCGGCCGCTCCCTCCAGCGGGGGCGCCGGCTCCGGCAGGTCCGGGCGGTCCAGCCAGAACGGAGCGGGCATCGCCGGGCAGCGTACGACGGCGCGCCCTCATAGTCTGCACGCCCATGGCACTCGCCATCGGCCTCTTCGCCATCGCGCTGGCGGTGATCGCCAGCGATCGCGTGGACCGCACCAAGGTCGCCCTCGTCGGCGCCGTGCTGGTGCTGCTCACGCAGACGATCGAGCAGGAGGCGGCGATCGAGGCGATCGACTGGAACACGCTCGGCCTGCTCGCCGGGATGATGCTGATGGTCAAGGTGACCGAGCCGACGGGGGTCTACACCTGGCTCGCGATCCGTGCCGGCCAGCTCTCGCACGGGCGCCCCCTGTACGTCGTGCTCTCGATGGCGACCACCACCGCGGTGCTGTCGGCGTTCCTGGACAACCTCACGACGGTCCTGCTGATGGTGCCGATCACCTTCCTGCTGGCCGACGCGCTGGACATCGACCCGATCCCGCTGGTGGTCATCGAGATCCTGGTCTCCAACATCGGCGGCACCGCGACGCTGATCGGCGACCCGCCGAACATCATGATCGCCGGCCACACCGGGCTGCCGTTCATGGCCTTCATCGGGAACCTCGCGCCGGTCTCCGCGTTCTCGTTCGTGGTCGCCACGGGCGGGTTGTACCTCGCGTTCCGAAGGCAGCTCCAGGTGCCGCCCGAGGCGCGCGACCGTGTGATGGAGCTCGACGCCCGCAAGTCGATCGAGGACATGGACGAGCTCAAGCGCACGGTGCCGATCCTGGTGGGGACGATCGTGCTGTTCTTCGCCCACCAGCTCCTTCACCTCGAGCCGGCGACGGTCGCGATGACGGGCGCGACGGTGATGCTGTTCGTCTCGCGCCAGTCGCTCGAGCGCTCGCTGGCCGGGATCGAGTGGCCGACGCTGTTCTTCTTCGTCGGCCTGTTCGTGATGGTCGGCGCGCTGGAGGAGACGGGGGCGATCGACGAGGTGGCCACGGGCATCGGGAACCTGACGGCCGGCGATCGCACGGCCGAGCTGCTGGGGATCGCGTGGGCGTCGGCGATCGGCTCGGGCATCGTCGACAACATCCCGTTCACCGCGGCGATGATCCCCGTGGTGGACGCGCTCCAGGCCGGCAACACCGGGGACGACGCGTACTGGTGGGCGCTCGCGCTGGGCGCCTGCTACGGCGGCAACACGACGCTCGTGGCCGCCGCCGCGAACGTCGCCGCCGCCGGGATGGCGGCCCGCGCCGGGCGGCCGATCGCGTTCATGTACTTCCTGCGGATCGGCCTCCCCGTCACACTCGTGTCCATGATCCTCGCGACCGGGTACATCGCCCTCAGGTACCTGTGAGCCCTCGCACCGTCACCGATCCCCTCCTGCGCGACTCGCCGGTCCTGCAGGCCGACGACCCCGTCGGCGACGCCGTGCGCGCCGTGATGGACAGCGGGCTGCCCGCGCTGCCGGTGGTCGACGGCAAGCGCCTGTGCGGCATCTTCGGCGAGCGCGAGTTCATGGAGGCGATCTTCCCGGGCTACCTGAAGGAGCTCAAGTACGCGGGCTTCGTGACCAAGTCGCTCGAGAGCGCGCTCGAGAAGCGCTCCTACTGCCGCGACGAGCCGGTGCGCAAATACATGAACACCGAGCACATCGACGTGGGGACGGACTTCGCCGACGCGCAGGTGGCGGAGGTCTTCCTGCACCACCGCGTGCTCCTGGTACCGGTGGTGGACGAGGACGGGGTGGCCGGCGTGATCACGCGCAGCGACTTCTTCCGCGCCCTCGCCGAGCGCTTCCTGGCTCAGTAGGGCTACTCGCCGCGGTGGGCGCGCGACGCGCGCTTGACGACCTTCACCGAGAAGCGCGAGGGCTGCTCGCGGACCTCGGGATTGTCGATGTCCGACAGCCGGTCGATCAGCTTGATCCACTGGGTCGGGCGCAGCACCGCGTCGATCTGGCGCGCGACCCGCTTGCTGTGGCCGTACAGCGGCTGCCAACCGACGTGGATGTGGTCGTGGTGGTCGCCCATCGCGACGGTGTTGTCGGCGCCCTCGAAGGTCATCAGGGAGATGATCTGGCTCGGCTTCATCGTCGCCTGGAGGGTAAGCAGGCGCTGGATCGTGAGGTCGGTGATCGAGCCGGGGCCCTGGGTGGCGGGCGTGATGGTGATGCCGTTGATCGCGGCGATGTCCATCGCCGTCCCGGTGCTGTGGTGGGAGACGTTGCCCGAGCTCGTGAGGTAGCCGTGGCCGCACTTGAGGGAGGAGATCGTCGGCTTCAGGCCCGAGGCGGCGAGGTAGAGCATCGTGGCCAGCACGCGGCGGTCGATCGCGCCGGTGCGGATGTCGCCGCGGCCGCAGCCGTAGACCTCGATCCGCCGGTCGGCGAGCACGCGGCGCACGAGCGCCTCCTTGCTCATCAGCATGATCTGCCCGATCGACGGGTTCTCGGCGCCGGCGCCGAAGAACGGGTTCTTGCCGGCGGCGCGGTAGATGGCGGTGGACTCGAGCAGCTTCCAGCCGTCCAGGATCGGCTTGGGGTCGATCCGGGGCGCGCGGCGGCCGGCGGGGCGGATCTCGAACAGCAGGTGCGGAGCGGTGCCCTTGTGCTTGCGGCCCAGGCGGCCGAGGATCGTGCCGCCGATCACGCGGCTGCCCTTCTTGAGCGCCTTCGGGCGGAAGTCGCGCTCGTCGAACCCGAGCGGCGCGCCCTGGCTGGTCTCGATCCCCGCCGTGGCGAGCTGGACCTCGCCGCCGGCGGCGCGGGCGGCCGGCCGCGTCGGGTGGGCGAACAGGCGCTCCTTGGCGGGGAGGGCCTCCGGCTGGAGCTTCGGGGCAGGCGCCTTCCCCGCGGGCTCGCGGGTCTTGGAGGCCGGCTTGCCGGGCTTGGCGTCGCGGGTCAGCCCGCGCCCGTCGCCGGGCCGCACCGAGCGGTCCTTCGGCGCCGGGTAGGTGCTGGCGACCTCGCCCAGGTGGCCGTAGGTGTAGGTGTTGCCGTGGACGTCCTGGAGGCGCACGAACCGCCCGAGGCGCTTCGAGCGCCCGATCTCGAGCACCTTGCCGTCGTTGACGGCAATGACCGGGGCCTTGGCGCGGGAGAAGATCTCGATCCCGCGGCGGGTGCCGTCCGACTCCACGACCATGGCGGCGTTGCCCTCGCGGACCTTCTTCCCGCGGCCCTTGAGCTGGCCGGCGTAAGTGGCCTTCGCATGCACGGGGAATCGGCCCTGGGTGAGGCCGGTGAGCGAGCCCACGAGGTCGCTCGGCAGGCCGCCGATGACCTGGGCGCGCATCAGCACGGAGTCCACGTACCAGTCGGCGTGGTTGTAGGCGAAGACGGCCTTGCGGATGTCGTGGTCCGCGCCGGCCGCGCGCAGGTAGCGGGCGGCGGCGAAGATCGCGTCCACCGGGTTGTACGGGTCCTTGAGGCCGTCGCGGTTGGCGTCGACGCCGTAGGCCTTCCACGTGGGCGGCATGAACTGCATCCAGCCCAGCGCGCCGGCGGAGGAGATGTTCAGGTTGCGCCCGTAGTCGGTCTCGATCTCGTTGATCGCGGCGAGGATCTCCCACCGGACGCCGTACTGCATGCCGGCGGCCTGGTAGATCGGAAGCAGGAAGGGCGGGATCCGGAACTTGTCGATGAAGAAGTTCGGGACGCCGATGCGGGCGGGCCCGGGGGTCGCGAGCGAGTAGCCCGGGTTCGAGGGGGCCGGCGTGCCGTCGGGGTTGCTCAGCACCGGGGCGGGAGTGAGTCGGCGCTGGGGCTCGTGGTCGGCCTCGACCTTCTCCTTCTTCTCCTCGACGTCGCACTCTCGACCTGAGGTTGAGGTTGACTTCTTGCGGTCAGTCGAGCCGGAGCACTCGTGCGCGTCGCCGCTGCCGGACTCGGTGTTCGCGCCCCGGTCCTTCGCGCGCTCGCGCGGGCGCGTCTTGCCGGGGGTGGGCTCGGCGCCGGGCGTCGCGGTGGCCTCGGGCGCGGGCGTGGCGGCGGCCGGCGGCTCGGCCGTCGGGTCCGGCGTCGGGACCGTGGTCTCGACGGGCGACGGGTACGGCGTCGGCTCCGCCGTGGCGGCCGGCGTGGCCTCGGGCGTGGGAGTCGGCGTCTGGTCCGGCGTGCTGGTGGCCGTCGGCGCCGGCGTGGTGATCGGCGTCGCCGCGGCCACGGGCGTGGCG
>JBOGYU010000336.1:0-5321 GCA_050696935.1 Solirubrobacteraceae bacterium
GGTTCGAGACCCGGCTCCGCGTCCGCGGCGAGGCGCGCTGGCTGGCCGCCCGCGCGCTCGACGCCCGCGGCGCGGTGCTCGGGACCTCGGAGCCCGTGGAGGCCCCAGGCTAGACCGCCTGCTCCTCCAGCCCGCGCACGCGCTGGACGACGCCGACCTTCGTGCGCTTGGCTTCGCGCACCTCGAGCCTGCGCGAGAGGCGCGAGAGCGCGAGGTTGACGATGATGAACAGGATCCCGATGAAGATGAACACCTGCAGCACCGGCGCCGTCACCCCGCCGAAGAAGCCGAAGCCGCTCAGGATGCGCCCGTTGCGCATGACCTCCTGGATGGCCACGATGCTCACCAGCGTGGTGTCCTTGTTGAGCGTGATCAGCTGGGAGACCGTGGCCGGCACCATCCGCCGCAGGCCCTGGGGGAGCACCACGAAGCGCATCGACTGGCGGTAGCTCATCCCCAGCGCGCGGGCGGCCTCGTTCTGCCCGCGGTCGAGCGACTGGATGCCCGCGCGCATGATCTCCGCGATGACGGCGGAGTTGTAGAGCACGAGCCCGAGGATCGCCGCCAGCACGCGGCCCGACTGCAGCGCCTCCGGGAAGAAGGACGGGATGAGGTCCTCGTAGGCGTCGCGCCAGGAGCCAGGAAGCGAGAGCGCGAGGTAGAGGATGATGAAGATCAGCGGCAGGTTGCGCCAGACGTCGACCCAGATGCCGGCGACCACGCTGACCGGCGTGATCCGCGACAGCCGGGAGAGCGCGAGCGCCAGCCCGACGATCAGCGAGATCACCATCGAGATGACCGCGATCTCGAGGTTGATGGCGAAGCCCTCCAGGATGAACCGGAGGTTGTTGCCGGTGATCACCCACTCCCAGTTGCCGGGGTCGAAGAGGTAGTTCACGACGTCACCGGTGGATCGCGTACCGCTTCTCGAGCGCCCGGATGGTGACCGTGGCGGCGATGGTCAGGATTAGGTAGCCGAACGCCGCCCAGAAGAACGCCTCGTTGGTCTCGAACGTGCGCGACTGGACGATCCGGGCCTGCTTGAGCAGGTCGGGCAGGGCGAGCAGCGAGACGCCGATGATCGCCGAGTTCTTGATCATCGCGATGATCAGCGAGCCGAGCGGCGAGACCACGGTCCGGAACGCCTGCGGGAACACGACCCGCCGCAGTGTCTGCCGGTACGTGTAGCCGAGCGAGAGCGCGGCCTCGATCTGGCCCTTGCCGACCGAGAACACGCCGGAGCGCAGGGCCTCGGACACGTACGCGGCCGTGTAGAGGCCCAGGCTCGCGATCCCCGCCACCCAAGGGTTGATGGGGACCCCGGCGCGGCGCAGGCCGGCGAAGGAGATGAACAGCAGCACCAGCAGCGGGATGTTGCGGAACGTCTCGACGTAGATGCCGCCGAGGCGCTGCAGCCACGTGCTCGGAGCGATCCGCAGGGCGGCCACCAGGGTCCCGACGACCATGGCGATCGCGAACGCGAACACCACGAGGCGGACGGTCACCCAGAACCCCGACAGGAACTCGTCGGAGTTGTCCGCGAGGAGCTGGAAGAGGTCGCCCATGCGGATCGCTTCGATTCAGCCGCTCAGCCGCTCAGCCGCCCAGCTCCAGCGCCTCCTCGAGGGTCATGGTCGGCGGCTCCTGTTGCTCGCCGGTGTACTGGCCGACCCACTTCTCGTAGGACTCGGCCCAGCCGCCGCCGGACTTGTACTCGGCGATCACGCCGTCGACGAACTCCTTGAACTCCGTGTCGCCGTCGGCGATGCCGGCGCCGTAGGGCTCCGTGGTGAGCGGCTCCTCCTCGACGAGCTGCAGCGAGTCGTCCTGGATGATCATGCCGGTGAGGATCACGTCATCCGTGGAGACGGCGTGGACCGCGCCGTTCTGGAGCAGCTCCAGGCACTCCGAGTAGGAGTCGACGAGGCGCAGCGTGGCGTCGGGCGCCTGCTCGCGCAGCGTCGCCTCGTAGGTCGAGCCGAGCGCGGTGCAGACCCGCCTGCCCGCGAGGTCCGCGATGCCGGCGATGTCTGAGTCCTGGGGCACCAGGATCCGCCCGTTGGCGATGTAGTACGGCTCGGAGAAGTCGATCTCCGCGTCGCGCTCCTGGTTGATCGTCATCGTCGAGAGGATCAGGTCGACCGTGCCGTCCTCCAGGAACGGGATCCGGTTGTCGGAGATCGCCTCGATGTAGTTCGGCTCCACGCCGAGGGCGTCCGCGATCGCGCGCCCGAGGTCGACGTCGAAGCCCTCGACCTCACCGCTCTGCGGATTCTGGAAGCCGAACGGCGGCACGTCGAACTTGACGCCGATCTTGATCTCTCCGGCCTCCTGGATCCGCCCCATCGTGGAGTCGGGCGGGAACTCCTGGGCCTCCTGTGTCGGCTCGCCGCCGTTGCCGGCCGGCTCCTCGTCGTCTCCGCCGCAGGCCGCGACGAACAGCCCGAGTACGAGCATGAGCGCCAGCAGCGGCGCCCAGCGTGTGGTCTTCATCCTCGTCTCCCCTTCAGTGGTGGATGATCTTGTCGACGAAATCTCGCGCCCGCTCGCTCTTCGCCTCCGCGAAGAACTCCTTTGGGGGCGCCTGCTCGACGATGTTGCCGCCGTCGATGAAGACGACGCGGTCGCAGACCTCGCGCGCGAAGCCCATCTCGTGCGTGACCACGGCCATCGTCATGCCGTCGCGCGCGAGGTCGCGCATCACGTCCAGCACCTCCCGGATCATCTCCGGGTCCAGTGCCGAGGTCGGCTCGTCGAAGAGCATCAGCTTGGGCTCCATGGCGAGGGCGCGGGCGATCGCCACGCGCTGCTGCTGGCCTCCGGAGAGGTCAGCCGGGAACGCGCGGGCCTTCTCGGTCAGCCCGACCCGCTCCAGCAGCCGGTCCGCCCGCTCGCGCGCCTGCGCCTTCGAGAGCCCCTTCACCTCGACGGGCGCCATGGTGAGGTTCTCCATCACAGTCTTGTGGGCGAAGAGGTTGAACTGCTGGAACACCATCCCGATCTCCGCCCGCATCCGGTTGACGTCCTTGCCCGCGTGCGCGATCGACCTCCCCCCGAACCGCACGTCACCCTCGTCGATCCCCTCGAGCCCGTTGATGCAGCGGAGCATGGTCGACTTCCCGGAGCCGGACGGGCCCGCGATCACGATGACCTCGCCGCGGTCGATCGTGAGGTCGATCCCGTCGAGCACCAAGTTGTCGCCGAAGCTCTTGCGCACGCGCTCCAGCTCGACGAGATGGCCCGTTCCTACTTCGTTCCCCTCGCTCATTCGCCGCGCGCACCCTACCGTCCCATGCGGCCGGATGATGCCGCAGGCGCACCGTCCGGTGCGGGCTCTAGCGTCCACCGGCCTATGCGGCTCATCGTCGCCCGCTGCTCGGTGGAGTACTCGGGGCGCCTCTCGGCCCGGCTGCCGGAGGCGCTGCGGCTCCTGATGCTCAAGGCCGACGGGTCGGTGCTCGTGCACGCCGACGCCGGGGGGTACAAGCCGCTCAACTGGATGACGCCGCCGACGATCGTGGATGAGGAGGACGGCCGGATCGTCGTGCGCAAGGTCAAGGGGGAGGACCGGCTCGAGATCGAGCTGGCCGAGGTGCTCTCCGACGTCACGCACGCGATGGACTTCGACGCTGCGCAGCTCGAGAAGGATGGCGTGGAGGCCGACCTGCAGGTGCTGCTGGCCGCCGCTCCCGCCTGGTGCGGCGAGGGGTTCCGGCTCGTGCGGCGGGAGTGGCCGACCGACATCGGGCCCGTGGACCTGATGTGCCGCGACGAGGAGGACGGCTGGGTGGCCGTGGAGATCAAGCGGGTGGGGACGATCGACGCGGTGGAGCAGCTCGCGCGCTACCTGGAGCGGATCCGGCTCGACCCGGCGATGTCCGGCTGCCGCGGCGTGCTCGCCGCCCAGGTCGTCAAGCCGCAGGCGCGGGTGCTGGCGCAGGCGCGCGGGCTGGACTGGGTGGAGGTCGACCTCGCCGAGCTGCGCGGTGAGCGCGAGCCGGCGCTGACCCTGTTCGGCTGATGGCGGTCCGCACGGGGGTTCGCGCTCGCGTGCGACGCGATCGTCGCGGCGCGCACTCCGCGGCCGCCGAGTGGACGGCCGCGGAGGCGTGGGAGCGTCAGAGCGAGGCCAGCTCCCGCACCTGGGTGAGCCGGATGGCGTTCCCCGACGGGTCGCGGAACCCCGAGTCGATCCCGTACGGGCGCTCCTCGGGCGGCTCGGTGAACTCGACGCCGCGAGCCTTGAGCTCCTCGTAGGCGGCGCGGCAGTCCTCGGTGGTGAGGAAGATCGTGCCCGCGGCGCCCTTCGCTGTCAGCGTCCGGACCTGCTCGGCGGTCTCGGCGTCGAACACCGGCGGGCCGGGGATGGCCATCAGCGCGATCGAGATGTCCGGCTGCCCGGCGGGGCCGACCGTGAGCCAGCGGAAGTCGCCCAGCTCGGCCAACGTCACGTCGGCGCGCACCTCCATGCCGAGCTTCTGGGTGTAGAAGGCGAGGGCCTCCTCCTGGTCGTGCACCCACAGCTGGGCGTTGGCGATCCTGATCATTGCGGGCTCCTCCTGGGGGTCGACTTCGATGCGCCCGGGAACCTAGTCGCGCGCCCCGCCGCTGTCTTCTCCAAACGTGCTGCGTTGCGGGCGCCCGTAGGCGCGCAGGACGCAAGTGGGCACCATCGCCGCCTGGGCCGCCGGCGGGTGCTTCGCGCGGTAGGCGGTCGGCGACATCCCATAGGTGCGGGTGAAGCTGGACGTGAACGAGCCGACGCTCGCCAGGCCCACGGAGAAGCAGACGTCGGCGACCGAGCGGTCGGTGGTCCGCAGGAGCGCGGCCGCACGCTCCAGCCGCCGGGTCAGCAGGTAGGCGTGCGGCGACTCGCCGAACGCGCGCCGGAACTCGCGGCTGAAGTGCGCGCGCGAGAGGCCGGCGGCGCGGGCCATGTCGTCCACGTCCAGCGGCTCGAGGTAGCGCGCGTCGGCGAGGTCCTTGGCGCGCAGGAGATGGCGGGCGGGCGGGACGAAGACGAGGCTCACGCGGCGAGCTCCCGCGGGGCGGTCGCGAGCACCTGCTCGCGGAGGTCGCGCACCTCGCGGTCGTCGGCCAGCTCGAGCGCGCGCTCGCAGGCGGCCAGGCAGTCGGACGTGCGGTCGGTGCGGGCGAGCGCGTGGGCGTAGCGGGCCCACGCCGTGCGCGAGTCGGGGGCGGTCGCGATCGCCTGCTCGCAGGCGGTCACCTCGGCGCCGACGTCCCCGGACAGGTGGGCGACCAGCGCCAGGTCGAGCAGCGCCTGCTCGCTGGGGCCGCGCTCGCGGGCGCGCTCGAGC
>JBOGYU010000337.1:0-5304 GCA_050696935.1 Solirubrobacteraceae bacterium
GATCGCGCCCGGCCGCCGCGAGCGCGTGCTGCTCGCCCGCGCCGACGGGAGCGGACGCAAGCGGCGCGTCGGGCGCTCCTCCTTCCCGCCGGGCCAGCTGCAGTTCTCGCCGGACTCCACGCAGCTGGGGATGGTGCTGCGCAGCCGCCTGTCGGTGCACGACATCCCGACCCGCACCACGTTCAACGCGGCCACTGGCCACATCAAGGGCTTCTCGTTCTCGCCCGACTCGCGGTCGGTCGTGTACGCGACGTCCGGCCGGAACGACGCGTTCGACGCGCCGAGCGACCTCTACACGATCGAGTTCGACGCCGGGCCGCGCCGGCGGGTCACTCGCGACCGCAAGTCGCTGAACCCGCTGTGGGGGCCGGACGGCATCATCCACGACCGCCAGCGGGTGCGCGAGGACGACGCTCCCTCCTACAACCTGTTCGAGGTCCAGCCGGACGGCGGGAGCCTGCGCCGCATCACGTCGCTGCGGATCCCGAGCCTCGTCAGCGGGCTCGTGCCGGTCGAGCTATCGGCGGACGGCCGCCGGCTGCTGGCCGAGTTCACCGGGCAGGACACGCGCGTGGCGTTCCGGGTGAACCCACGCACGGGCCGGGCGCGGGCGCTCGACCGCGACTTCGAGAACGGCTTCGTGGGATTCGACCTCAGCGCCGACGGCCGCACCGTGCTCGGTCACACCGGCGGGCCCGACCCGGGCGGGCGCCACAACGTGGTGACGATGCCGTACCGGGGCGGCGACCGGACGGTGCTGGTCCGGCGCGCCGCGTTCCCGGATTGGAGTCTCTGACCGGGGGCGGCGGGTAGCCGCCCGACCGGGCCCGCTCGACCGCGGCATGGAGGAAGATGCCGTACCAGTTCGCGTGGCCGTAGAGCGATTCGCTCCAGCGCTTGCGCGATTCGCCGTCGAGCGCCGCGCGACCGAACGGGGGGTTCATCACGACCACGCCCGCGCTCTCCGGCTCGACGTCCAGACCATCCCCTACGCGCAAGAGCAGCGGCAGCGGCTCTCGATCGGCCTCCGGCGCGCTCGCCCACAGCGGAAGCAGCTCCGCGCCCAGGATCGCATTCCCGAGCCAGACCGCGTAGGGGTCCGTGTCGACTCCCGAGAAGCGATCGGAGATCGAGCGGAGCGCGCCGGGTGCCCGCTTGTCGCGGATGGCGGCGACCGCCTGACGCAGGGGGGCAGCAACAGTGCGCCGGCTCCGCTCGCGGGGTCGGTCACCGTCGATCCGCCTCGGGGGTCTCCGGCGCGGTCGACCTCCTGCCACAGCGCCTCAGCGAGAGGCTTGGGCGTGTAGTGGCGGCCGTGAGCGGCTCGATCGCGTCCCGGCAGCGCGCAGACGTACGCCTCCCCCAATCCGTAGCCCGATGACCGCAGGAGCGAGGGGTCCTCCCGTGGATCGAGGTCGAACGGAGCCGGCGTGAGCGTCCGCCGCCAATCGCACATTCCCGCGGCAGGCCGGCGAGCCGGGCGCGCCGCGCCCACCACGCCGGGACGGCGCCGAGCACGCGCATGACGTCAGGGGAGGTCATCTCGCCACGGGAAGCTACGCGCGCGCGCGGACGGCTCCGGCTACGGAAGCCCGAGCAGCGCGGCGGCGTTGTCGCGCAGCACGGCCGCGGCGGCAGCGTCCGGCAGCTCGAGCCGCTCGAACTCCTCCAGGCACGCCTCCAGGTCGAACATCGGGTAGTCGGTGCCGAAGCAGAACTGCCCTTGCAGGCGGCGCGCCATCTCCCGCTTGACGTCCTCGGGGAGGTAGCGGTAGCGCCAGCCGGAGATGTCCAGGTACACGTTGGACTTGTGCAGCGCCATCGCGACCGCCTCGAGGTGCCACGGCCAGCCGACGTGGGCGAGCACGATCGGCATGTGCGGGTGGCGGGCGGCGACGCGGTCGAGCAGGAGCGGGCGCGCGAGGTCGATCCGCAGGCCCTGGCCGCCGGGCTCGCCGGCGCCGAGGCCGCTCGTGCCGGCGTGGGTGAGGACGGCGAGGCCCAGCTCGGCGGCCGCGTCGAAGAACTCCAGGAAGCGGTCCTGCGCCGGGTCGAAGTCCTGGAGCGTCGGGTGGAGCTTGACGCCCCGCAGGCCCAGCTCCGGGAGGCGGGCGAGGCGGTCGAGCGCGTCCTCGCGCGCCGGGTCGACCGACCCGAAGCCGACGAAGCGCCCGTTCGAGGCCGCGCACGTCGCCGCCAGGTCCTCGTTGGCGATCGGCGGCCTCCCGGTCGCCCGCTCGGCGTCCCACCCCAGCAGCACGCCGACGACGTCGAGCGCCTCGTAGCGGGCGATGAGTTCCTCGACGGAGTGCGGCTCGGGCCGGCGGCCGAAGTAGCGCTCCACCGAGTCCAGGTAGTCCCCGATGCAGCCGCACACCCACTCGGCCGTGGGCAGGTGCACGTGCATGTCGACCGCCCGCATGCGCCGCGAGGATAGTTCCCTACGCCGTCGTCCTGATGGCGCCCTGACCGTCACGGCGCCATCCGGGCGCCGTAAGCTGCGTCCGAACATGGCCGTCGCGCCCGCCCCGCCGCAACTGGACCTCGAGGTCCTGGACCGCGTGCAGCGGCGCGTGCTGTGGCTGGCGACGGCGATCGTGCACCACGCCAACCGGGTGCGGCCGAACGCATCGGGCGTGAAGGTCGGCGGGCACCAGGCGTCCAGCGCGTCGATGGTGTCGCTGATGACGGCGCTGTGGTTCGCGTTCCTGGAGGCGCCGGACCGGGTGAGCGTGAAGCCGCACGCCTCGCCGGTGCTGCACGCGATCAACTACCTGCTCGGGCGGCTCGACGCGCGCTACCTGACGACGCTGCGCCAGTTCGGCGGCCTGCAGTCCTACCCGTCGCGCACGAAGGACCCGGACCCGGTCGACTACTCGACCGGCTCGGTGGGGCTGGGCGCGACGGCGCCGATCTGGGGCGCGCTCGCGCACCGGTACGTCGCCGGCCACTTCGAGGTGCCGGTGGGCGGCCGCCAGATCGCGCTGATCGGCGACGCCGAGCTCGACGAGGGCGCGTGCTGGGAGGCGATCGCCGACCCGATGGTGGCCAAGCTCGGCGAGGTGATGTGGGTGATCGACCTCAACCGCCAGTCGCTGGACCGGGTCGTGCCGGACATCGCGGCGGGCCGCCTTGCGGCGATGTTCGAGGCCGCCGGCTGGCACGTGGAGATGGTCAAGTACGGGCCGCGGCTGGCGCGGCTGCCGGAGCTGCGCGCGCGGATCGACGCGATGCCGAACGAGGAGTACCAGCGGCTGCTGCGCGCCGGTGCCTCCGAGCTGCGCGAGCGGCTCGAGGTCGGCGTGCTGCCGGGCGACAGCGCGGAGCTGCTGGCGGCGTTCCGCGACCTCGGCGGCCACGACCTGGGGTCGCTGATCGGCGGCTTCCGCGCGGCGGACGCCGTCCGCGACCGGCCGAGCGTGGTGTTCGCGTACACGATCAAGGGCTGGCGGCTGCCGACGGAGGGTCACCCGGCGAACCACTCCGCGCTGCTCTCGGGCGAGCAGTTCGCCGAGCTCGGGGCCGAGCTGGGCACCGACCCGGACGACCCGTGGGTGGGGTTCGAGGACGGCTCGCCGGAGGCGCAGCTGTGCGCGGCGGCGAGCGAGCGGCTGCGGCGCGAGCCGCCCGTGCGGGTCGAGCCGCCGGCGGTGCCCGCCTCGCTGGGTCGCGAGCACAAGGGCCGGGAGTCGACCCAGCAGGCGTTCGGGCGCTTCTGGGTCGACCTCGAGCGCGAGGCGCCGGAAGCGGCCGCGCGCGTGGTGACGGTCTCGCCGGATGTCGGGACCTCGACGAACCTCGGCGGCTGGATCAACAAGGCCGGGATCTGGAGCCTCGGCGACCGGATCGACTGGTTCGCCGACGACACGGACACGCTGGTGCGCTGGCGCGAGTCCGACCACGGGCAGCACGTCGAGCTGGGCATCGCCGAGGTCAACCTCGTCGGCCTGCTCGGCGAGCTGGGCGCGACCTGGAGCCGCGACGGCCAGCCGCTGCTCCCGGTGGGCACGATCTACGACCCGTTCGTGGCGCGGGCGCTCGAGCCGTGGTCGTTCGGCATCTACGCGGGCGGCCAGTCGATCCTGGTCGGCACCCCGAGCGGCGTGACGCTCGGGCCAGAGGGCGGCGCCCACCAGTCGGTGATCACCCCCTCGATCGGGATCGAGCAGCCCGGGTGCGTGGCGTGGGAGCCGGCGTTCGGGCGCGACTTCGAGTGGAGCTTCCTGGACGCGCTGTCGCGGCTCGGCCGGCCGGGCGGGAGCTCGGCCTACTTCCGGCTCTCGACGCGGCCGATCGACCAGGCGCTGGCAGGCAAGGCCGACCGGGAGCACGTCCTCGCCGGCGGCTACCGGCTGCGGAAGGGCTCCGGCGTGACGATCGCCGTCATGGGCGCGCTGGTCCCGGAGGCGCTCGAGGCCGCCGGGGAGCTCGACGCCGAGGTCGTCTGCGTCACCAGCGCCGACCTGCTGTTCCGGGCCCTGCAGGCCCGCTCCGGTCTCGGCGAGGGCGACCCGGCGATCCTCGACGAGCTGTTCCCGCACTCGCAGCCGATCGTCTCGCTGCTCGACGGGCATCCGCACACGCTCAGCTTCCTCGGCGCCGTCCGCGGCGTCCCCATCGCCTGCCTGGGCGTCCAGCGGTTCGGCCAGTCCGGCGACATCGGCGAGCTCTACGAGCACCACCAGATCGACGCCGAGGCAGTGATCGGCGCGGCGCTCGACCTGCTGGGCTGATGCACGACGTCGCGGTCGCGGGCGGCGGCATCGTCGGCCTGGCCACCGCGCGTGCGCTGGCCCTCCGGGGGGCGCGGGTGATCGTGCTCGAGCGCGAGGCGGGGCTCGGCACCCACCAGACCACCCACAACAGCGGCGTCATCCACGCGGGGATCTACTACGCGCCCGGCTCGCTGAAGGCACGGCTGTGCGTGGAGGGGGCCGCCGCGCTGTACGAGTACTGCGAGCGGCGCGGGATCCCGGCCGAGCGCTGCGGCAAGGTCGTCGTGGCGGTGCGGGACGCCGACCTGGAGCCGCTGGACGAGCTGGAGCGCCGGTCGCGGGCGAACGGCGTCCCGGACGTGATGCGGCTCGGGCCGGCCGAGCTGCGCGAGGTCGAGCCGGCCGCCCGCGGCCTCGCCGCCCTGCACTCCCCCCACACCGGCATGGTCGACTTCGGGGCGGTCGCCGCCGCGTACGCGGAGGACGTGGTCGAGCACGGCGGGGAGATCCGGACGGGCGCCGCCGTGCGGGCGCTGGTGGAGCGCGAGGACCACGTGGAGGCGGTGCTGGGCGACGGCATCGTCCGCGC
>JBOGYU010000338.1:0-5270 GCA_050696935.1 Solirubrobacteraceae bacterium
CGCCTCGAGGCCGACCGGCGCCGGGACTGACGCCAAGGCCGATGTGGTCGCCGGGCGCTTAAGCCGTGGTCAGGTCGCCGACCGGCTCACAAACAGCCCGCAAACACCCAAACGTGAAGACCTCACTTCGAATTCCGCGTGGCTATTCGATTCTCCGGGTTTCAGACCGGTCTTCGATCGCGGCCCATTGGGCACCTGTCACGTCGATGCGGTGCCTAAACCGCGCTGACGCTGTCCCGCGGTGGCCCCCACGGGCCCCAGTTTCCCAGTGTCTACGCGAAGCGCTCCTTCGACGGTGGTCTCGAACTCGAGCGCTGGCCGTGCCCGAATCGTGTGGTTCGCCGTTCGAGTGAGCGGCAGTGGCCACGGTCGCTCGCGCCGCATTGCGTTTGTCCGGCGCCGGCCCAGCCTGGGTAGCAGGCGGTCACCGCATCGGCCGGGCCGCCGGCCATCGCAACGCGCGAGCAGCTCGTGCCGCCCAGCGCTTCACCTGCCAGTTCCGGCACACGCGGCCGTCCGGCGCTTCTGCCGGCCGCTCCGCCATCCGCGCCTGGGCGACGATTCCGGGACCGCTGAGCGGCGCCGCTGTCGCCGGTACAGTTCGGCGAGTGACGACGCGCGAAAAGCTGCATCGGCTGGTCGACGAGCTTAACGAGGCCGAAGTAGAGGCCGCGCTCGTCCGTCTCGAGCGAGAGCGCGAAGCCGTCCAGGACTGGGCGCACGATGAGGATGCAGAGTTGGTCGAGGACACCTGGGCTCGGGCAAACGCGCGCGAGGCGATTCGCGAAGAGCCGTGGTAGCTCGCGGCGAGGTCCGCTGGCTCGAGCTGAAAGAGGAGGGTCGTCGGCCGGTCGTGGTGCGCACGCGCGATGAGGCGCTGCCGCGGCTGCGCAATGTCGTGGTCGCGCTCGTCACGCGAACGATTCGCGGGATCGCAACCGAGGTGGAGATCGGGCCGGCCGACGTAATGCCGATCGACTGTGCCGTCAGCCTTGACAACGTGCGGACCGTGCCGCGCGCTCTGCTCACCGAGCCCATCACCAGGCTGCATCCGGCGCGAATGAGCGCGGTCTGCCGGGCGCTGGCGCGCGCGACCGGCTGTTGAGAGGCGGCATTCTCCGGACGCGAGGTCGGCGCCGCCGACGTGCGTGCTGCGCTGGAAGTCCTCGGCTGCGGCCTTGGCCGTGACGGAGCGGAGGTGACCGTCACCCACTCATGGCGCCGCGCGGATCGTCCAGGTCGCGCCGCCGTCTGCCGAGCGCTTGACGGTGCTGTCGCCCAGCGCGGCGTAGAGCTCGGCGTCGTGCGCCACGAAGGCGACAGGCTGGCCGCCGATGTTGCCGGTCGCCTCCCACTGTCGGCCGCGGTCGGTGCTGCGCTGCACCTGCCCTTGTCCATCGACGAGGTACAGCTGGGCGGGGCCGGGCCAGGCGAGCAGGCCGGCGATGTCGTCGCGCAGCGGCCGCCAGCTCGCGCCGGCGTCCGCGGAGCTGAAGATGCCACGCTCGGTCGACGCCACGATGCGATCGCTGTCCGCGGGATCAATGGCCAGGTCGAACATCGCGGCCGGCGGCGTCCGCTGTGTCCATCGGCGGCCGCCGTCGCTGGAGACCATCAGGCGCCCTTGGGTGCCGTCGTACCCGTAGACGCGCTCGGCCGAGGACTGGAGGACGTGGAAGTCGGCCTCGCCGTGCAGCGAGACGTTCCTCCAGGTCTGGCCGCCGTCGCGGGACTCGATCAGGCCGAGGTTCGCCGGCGAGCCGCTGTCGTCGGGGTCGGGATGACCGGAGCCGATGAAGCGGTCGGGGCCGACGACGGAGAACCCCATGATGTCCTGCTCGCTGTCGCCGATGCGTTGCAGCTGCTGTTCGCCCTCCGCGGCGACGAACAGGCCGCTGTGCGTGGCAACGTAGAGGTCACCACTCTGAGGCCCGACGCCGAGCCCGTGGATGTGATGGAGGCGGTCGCGATTTCGACCGATCCGGCGGAGGACACGCCGCGCAGCATCCGGAGGTTCCTCGGCCGCCAGGACGCGCTCGGCAAGCTGCGCTTCCTGGACGGCGAGGAGCGCGAGCTGCGATGGCTCTGGAGCCGGCTTGGCGTGTTGTCGTCGCTGGAGAGCGGGCGGGACGATCTGCATTCGGCACCCGTGCGGGTCTACGACCGCCGCGGAGTGTGGGTGACCACGCAGCACCCCGGCGCCGACCTGACGCCGCGCAACCTGGCGCACGACATCCGCATCGCCCTGCGCTCGGACTGAGCGACCGGCTGCTCAGCGCGCGCCGGGCGGCTTGCGAGCGGCGATGCGCTCGACGATCCCCCACTTCGAGCGCTCCACGCGCTCAATCTTGAACCCCTGGCCCCGCAGGTACTCCAGCGGCTCGCGCGTCAGGTGATCCGCTGCAAAGCGCACGGCCAACGGGTCGAGCAGCTGCTCGACCACCCGGACGGCACGCACCGGGCTGCGGACGTGCTCGAGCAGGAGCATCCGCCCGCCCGGCCGCAGCACCCGCCGCGCTTCGGCGACCGCCCGCCGCGGGTACGGGATCGTGCACAGCGACAGGGTGCACACCACCGTGTCAAAGCTCTCGTCGGGAAACTCGAGCGCCTGCGCGTCGCCGAGCCGAAGATCGGCGGAGCGCCCGAGCTGCTGCGCGCGCCGGCGTCCGATCGCAAGCATCTCGTCGCTGAGCTCGATCCCGGTCAGCGTGACGTCGCGGGGATAGAAAGGCAGGTTGCGGGCAGTGCCGACCGCGAGCTCGAGCACATCCCCGCGCGCCCGGTCGCACACCCAGCGACGGCCGTCGCCGAACAGGATGCGCTCGGGGATCGCGATCTGGCGGTCGTACCGGGCGGCGTCTCGATCCTGGATCTTGCGAACCCGTTCGGTCTCGGTGGCAAGCTCACCGTTCGTATGCACGTGGGCACCTCCCAACTGGACGTGAGTGAGGCTACGGCGCGGCGGGGGCCTGTCGACTCGTCGCCACCGCGGTCAAGGAGCTGGGAGCACGCCGGCACCCTGCTCGGATGTGCAGCAGCCGACGCCACATACTATCCTCCTTAGGAGATGATGGTGGTGCGTGTGCCGTGGCTGGGTGGCGTCCGGGATTCTGCAGCCCGCAGCGGGGAACGGAGCGGGCGCTGATGTGTCCCGCATCGCGCCATTGGATCCGGGCGCCCGATGGCGGCTGAGCCGAGCCGGACCGAGCCGACCCACCGGAGCGTCCTCGCGCTGCGGTGGCTGATCGCCCTTGCTGCCGCTGCGTTCGTCGGCCTGCTGGTCTACGGCGTGACCGCGCAAGCGCCCGACCGCACGATCGACGATGCGCTCGCCCGCGCCGACGCGGTCGACGCGCCCGGCTTCGAGCTCGACGTGCTGCAGCGCGGCCGCGTTCCCGCGCCACTGGCATCGGTGGTCGATCGCGCCGCCCGCGACGAACGCATCGCGCTGGCAGAGCTGCGCGGCACGCCGGTCGTGCTCAACTTCTGGGCCTCGTGGTGTGACCCCTGCCGCGCCGAGGCGCCGGTCCTGGAGCGTGGCTGGCGCGAAGCCGGTCGCCAGGGCGTCCTCTTCCTCGGCCTCGACATGCAGGACGCGCGCGACGACGCGCGGAAGTTCCTGCGCGAGTTCTCGATCACCTATCCGAACGTGCGCGAGGCGGGCGACGAGACCTCGCGACGCTATGGCATGACCGGCATCCCGGAGACCTTCTTCATCAGCGCCCGCGGAGAGGTCGTCGGGCACGTCATCGGCGCGATCACGTCCGGTCAGCTGCGCGCGGGGGTCGCCGCGGCGCGCAGCGGCCGCCCCGCGCAGGCGGCCGAAGGCGGCGACCGGCAGCCCACGCAGTAGCGTCAGCCAGCCGGCCGGCAGCGCCTGAGCCGGTGCCCACCGAGCAGCGCCACGGCGCCGATCGCGATTGGCGCGAGCGCCATCGCAAGCGCGCACGCCTGCGCCGCGAGCACGGGTAGGCCGACCGTCGCGTGCGCGGTGGCGTCGGCCAGTCGCAGCGTGATGGCGGCCAGTGCCGCGATGGTCGCGAGCGAGCCGAGCATCAGCAGCGTCGGCAGCTCCCAGCGGGGGCGCTGCCCGAGGAGGTGCTCGACGCGCTCGGGCGCGATGCCGACCGCTGCCGGGCTGGGGTGCTCGTCGAAGGCGAGCAGCGCCGAGGCCAGTGCCCGGCGCCCACCGGGCTCTGCCGTGGCGGCTTGATCGGCGGCGAGCTCGGCGAGCGCCGCGTAGCGCTCGGGCAGCCGCCGCACCGCCGGCAGGAAGAACAGCCCGTCGGCCAGCGCGCGGGCGACGAGCAACCGCAGCGGATCGCGCCGCCGCGCATGGTGGGACTCATGGGCGAGCACCGCCGCGCGCTCGTCGTCGCCCAGCAGCTCGAGCGCCGCCCGCGAGACGTAGATCCGCGGCCGCAGCAGCCCGATGCAGAACGCGTGCGGCTGTTCCTGGTCGACGACGTGGGCCCGCGCGACGCCGGGCAGCGGCCCCAGCACGCGCAGCCTGCGCTCGAAACGCCAGCCGGCGCGCAGCTGGCGCACGACCGCGCGCGCGCTCAGCGCGACGGTGGCCAGCGCCACGCTGCCCAGGACGAGCACGAGCACCGACGCGGGCCGCAGGTCAGGCAGCGCGTAGCGCTGGCAGGCCGCCGCCAGTTCCCCGAGCGACGGCACGCGGAAGTCGACCCGGCTGACCGCGACCAACAGCGCCGCCACCGTCACGGCGGCGCCGAGCAGCGCGACCGCGAGCTGCACCGAAAGCACGCGGCGCGCGCTAGCCATCGCGGGCCATACGCCGGAGCTGCCGGCGCTGCTCGGGGTCCAGCCGGTCCATCTCACGCGCGAACGCCATGTAGGCCGCGTCGCCGTAGCGACCGACCAAGGCGCCGGCCTCGACGCGCGCCCGCGCGTCCAGGTACTCCTCGCGCGACATCACCGGCGTGTAGATGTCGGTCTTGCCCTCGCGGCGGCGCGTCAACAGGCCCTTGCGGTCGAGGTTGCCCATCACCGTCATCACCGTGGTGTACGCGCGCGCCTTCTCGAAGGTCGCGTTGAGCGCCTCGAGCACGCTACGGACGGTGGCCTCCCCCTGCCGCCACAGCTGCTCCATCACGTCGGCCTCGAGCTCGCCGAGCGGCGGCGGGACCGGTGCGTCGCTGGAAGCCACGGCCAGAGCTTAGTGCCGTTGCGGCGCTGCGTCGCGGCGCGCTTCAGACGGGGCAAGCGACTCGATGCGCGCCCCCAGCTCGCGCTGGCGCTCGCGC
>JBOGYU010000339.1:0-5266 GCA_050696935.1 Solirubrobacteraceae bacterium
GCGCACGAGCGGCTCGCCGCCGGTCAGGCGGATCTTGCTCACCCCGTGGTCGGCGACGAGGATCCGCGCGAGCCGCTCGATCTCCTCGAACGTCAGCAGCTCGGCGCGCTCGAGGAACTCATAGTCGCGCCCGAAGACCTCCCTGGGCATGCAGTAGACGCAGCGGAAGTTGCAGCGATCGGTGACCGAGATCCGCAGATCGCGCAGCGGCCGGCCCAGCGTGTCGGTGACCGTCATCGCAATCATTCTCCCTCGCGGTGGCTCCGGCCGAACAGGCGGCGGAGGAAGGAGGCACGCGGCTTGACCCCGGCCGAGGCGCAGCTGGCGCTGCAGGCGCGGCGCGGGCCGGCCGCAGGTTGCCGGCCGAGCTGTGCGCGGTCTACGGGCGCACCGCGGCCACCAACGTCCTCGACGGGCGACGGCCGCTGGGTGCGCAGGCCCGAGCAGGCCGGGATGGGCGGTTTCGGTGACCTCGCCACCCACTGCTCGACGCCCTGCGCTGGCTGCGAGCCGACCGCCGGCGAGTGGGCCAGCCTTGCCGGCGCGCCAGGACTCGATGAGCGTCCCCCGGGACGGCCGGACGTCGCCGCCCAGCCGAGCCTGACATCGACACGGCTCACCACAGCGGTGCGCGGGCCGGGTGCGAGGCAAGGAGGGCCCGGCGCGCGCGGGCCCTCCGAGAAGAGGTGACTCTTTTCGAGCCTAGACCGGGGAGACGTTTCGCGCGCCCGGCCCCTTCGGTCCCTCCTCGGTGTCATAGGACGTCACCGCTTCGCGTCCGTGGCCTGGATGGTTCGGCTCCACGCCGAACTGACGATCCTCGTCAAGCTTGCCTGCACGCTGGCGCGAGAACGCGTCGCGTACCTCGCGGCGTAGCCGCTCGTCAGACGCTCGCCTCTCAGCCGCCCCTCGTCGCCGCACGGTCGCGAGCGCCCTGGCAGCCTCACGTCGCTGCCGAGTCTCCCGGAACTCCATTTGACCTCCGATCCGAGCGGCGTCGAGGCCAGATGGCGGACGATCCCACGAACGTCAGGAGGTCTCCCGTTGCAGGCACCCTTCGGATGGGCGGCACGACCGTCGCCGTGTCAGATCGGCGGAGGCCTGCGGATCGCGCTAACCACCGTCCACATCACCTCGACCGACCGGACGGCCTCGTCCCGGCTGACCACGGCGCCGCGACGGACCGCCAGATTGCGCCTGTTGATGTGAGCCACCTACTCCGACCACCAAGGCTCGGATGCGACGACCTTCCCGCTGCCGGGCAGCGCACGCACCCGTTGAGGGAGACGCCGCGCCGGCTCGCAAGCCGTCGACGCCGCACCGGGCCGAGGCGCATCACGCCGGCGTCACGCGGCCCCTTCGTTTGACTCGACCCTCGTCTCGCGTCGCCGGCGGCGTCACGCCGCCCGGCGCTGCGGGTGACCGGGCGGGACCTCCACGATGACGATCGCGAGTCCGTCGGGGTCGCGGGCCACCATCTCGATCAGACCCCAGGGCTTGGGCTTCGGCTCCTCCTCGATCACGACACCCGCGGCGGCGAGCCTTCGCCACTCCTGCTGCACGTCACGGACCTGAAGCAGCAGCCGGACGGCGCCGGATGGCGGCTCGCTCGAGGATCCCGAGACCTCGAGCAGTCCCGCGCCAAGGAAGAACACCACGCCGCGGTGGGATCCGCTGCCCCACTCGCGAAAGACGGCGAGGCCGAGCGTCTCGCCGTAGAAGCGCAGCGAGCGCTCGAGGTCGCCGGGGTGGAGCAGGATTCGGCTGGCGAGGACGTCCACGCGGGTCGAGGATCGCGGCGGCCGAGATCCTACGTGCACGAGCTCGGCGCGTCGCCGGCTCGCGCGAGTGTCCGCGCCGTCCGCCTCCTGACGTCATGCCGCCGGAGTGCAGCGCGGTCCCGGGTTTCTCCGATGTCAACACGAAGCCCGGGGGGCAGGCCAGCGGTCGCGCGAGGGAGCGTCAGCGCTCGGTCCAGCCCACGCTGAACGCGCGTCGAGGCCGCGCGGCGGCGCCCGCGTCAATCGACCGATGCGCCATCCAGACGTTGGGCTCGAAGTACACGCCGCGGTCGCGCTCGCGGTCGACTCGAAGCGGTGCCAGGCCCCGCGGGAAGACGTACTCGCCGCTCTCGGGGTACGCGAGACCGTCCACGCCTCCCACTCCGCCACGGTCCCCGTGATCCGCATCGACCGCGGCACGGGCATGAGGATCTCGCCGCCAACCGCACGCGTGGACTCGCAGCCACGGGTCAAACGGCAGCCCGTCCTCGCGCCGCCACGCCGCGTAGCGCTCGATCGGGACCGTCGGGTAGCGCTCCTTCCAGCTCGGGCGCACGGGCGCGATGAGGCGATGCAGCCCGTGCTCGGCGCAGATCGCCGCCATTGCCTGCAGCGTGCGCGCCGACAGCCCCCGGCCCTGGTGATCGGTGCGGATCTCGATCGCCAGCGCCGACGCCGCGTCCGGCGCGTCGGCGGGCCGCATACATCCCTCGAAGACGGCGTCAATCCCCTCGGGCAGACCCTCGGCGGTGCCGTCCCACCGGCAGGGGATCATGTGCCCCGGGGCGAGGATCTACGGGCGCGCACGCCGGGACGCCTCCGTCCCCGCAGCCCTACGCGTAGGCCGGCATGCAACGAGTACATTCGATCGCGGGAGTCTCAATAGACCGACCTGCGAGCCACCAACAGCGGCTCGAGAAACGGATGCTTTCGAGACCATGGCCGAGCGCGAGGACCTCGAGTTCACCTATTCGCTGATCGATCGCGTCTTCCGGCTCAGCCTGGGTGAGCTGGCGGATTTCAGCGGAGCCAAGTACGACGGCGACTTCTCGCTGAGTCTCGAAGAGGCTCAGCGGCGCAAGCACGCCTTCCTGGCCGAGCAGATCGGGATCGGGCCGGGGCGGCGCGTGCTCGACCTGGGCTGCGGGTGGGGTCCGCTGCTGGACTATGTCCGGAGCCGGCGCGGCACCGGGGTCGGCGTGACCCTGTCCTCCGCGCAGGCGGCGGCGTGCCGCCGGCACGGGCTCGACGTCCACCTGCTCGATGCGCGGCAGGTGACGCGCGAGAGCTTCGGCGTGTTCGACGGCGTCGCGAGCCTCGGCGCGTTCGAGCACTTCTGCTCTCCCGCCGAGCACCGCGCCGGACGCCAGGAGGAGATCTATCGCACCCTGTTCGCAAGGGTCGCGGACGTGCTGCCCGACACCGGCCGCTTCTACCTGCAGACGATGGTGTTCGGGCGGAACATGATCCCGGTGGACCGCGTCGACATCCACGCCGCGCGCGACTCCGACGCCTGGTACCTCGCCCTGATGGGACACCAGTTCCCGGGCTCCTGGCCTCCGCTCGGCCAGGAGCAGGTCATCCGCAGCGCCGAGCCGCACTTTCGTCTGGTGTCGAGCACGAGCGGGCGGCTCGACTACATCGAGACCATCCGCCAGTGGCGCCGGCGGTTCGCCGCGCCGAGCGTCAGGAAGACGCTGCTCAAGCTCCGGCTCCTGCCGCGCTGGCTCGCGAGCGCCGACTTCCGGCTCGCATTCACCTCCGGTGTGAGCGCCAACAGCGTCTGTTTCGAGCGCGAGCTACTCGACCACTACCGGCTCGTCTTCGAGAAGACGCGGTAGCGAGACCGCCCGCGCCTGCGCGAAGGTCACCAGCCGGCCGCGGTCCTCGTCCCAGAGCTTCAGGCGCACGGCCCGCAGGCCGTCCCACAGCGAGAGGGTCGGCACCGCGTGGAAGATCGGGTTCTCGTCGTGCGCGCGCTGGAGGTTGTAGTTGGGGATCTTCGCGCTCAGGTGGTGCACGTGGTGCAGGCCGATGCTCGCGGTGAAGAACTGGAGCACCTTTGGCAGCTTCAGGTAGGAGCTGCCCTCCAGCGCGGCGTCGGCGAAGCTCCAGTCCGCGGAGCTCGTCCAGTAGGTGCCCTCGAACTGGTGCTGCACGTAGAACATGAAGACGCCCGTTGCCCCCGCCATGAGGGCGGTCGGGGCCTGAACGAGCAGGTACTCGCGCCATCCGACGAGCGCGCCGAGCGCCCCGACCAGCACCACGAGGGCGATGTTCGTGGCGATGATCCCGCGGCGGATGCGTGGCCTCATGGAGCGGGACACCAGGCGCGGCTGGACGAACATCGCCCAGATCGGCCCGAGGCCGAACATCACGAGCGGGTTGCGGAAGAGACGGTATGCGAGCCGTCGCGGCCATGGCCGCGCGTGGTACTCGGTGACGGTGAGCGTGAACACGTCGCCGACGCCGCGCCGTTCGAGGTCCCCGGCGGTCGCGTGATGGACCGCATGGTTCTGCCGCCAACTCTGGAACGGCGAGAAGACCACCAACCCGAGGGCGGTGCCCAGCCACACGTTCGCGCGCCTGGACGGCAGGAACGAGCCGTGCGCGCAGTCGTGGAAGACCAAGTAGGTGCGCAGGAGGAAGCCGGCGGCGGGCACCGCGATGGCCAATACGAGCAGGTACGAGACGCTCAGTGCGAGGTACATGAGGACCGAGAGCGCCACGTAGGGGACGACCGCCGTCGCGACGTCCAACATCGCGCGGCCGAGGTGCGCTCTGGCGTACGGGGCGAGAGGTTCCCGCCAGAAGGGGCGTCCCGAGCACGGTTCGCCAATCGCCGGCGTGACCATAGCCGCCTGATCGACGCTCGCCCGGGAGTCCGGGCTCTCGACGGAGGGCATGGCGCCCATCCCCTTCCTTGCGCCGCGTTTCGCGGGGCACCGTGACACGGTCGCATCGAAGCCGTACCGTCCGGCTCCTCCTGGCGAAGGCGTCGGCTCAGCACCGACTCTACCGCTCCCGGTCGCGTCCGAGGGATTTGCGAGCCCCCGCGACGTGGACGACGACCAAGGCGCCTGGGACCTACACCAGCCCGGCCCCCCGATCACGACGCGTGGACGGTCAGGTGCCCTCCGTCGACGAGCTGGCGGCGCTCGTGGACACACACGCGCGCGTGCTCGGTGCGGGGAACGTCGACGTCAACGCCGGCGAGCTGATCGCCGAGACGGTGCACGCCCTCGAGATGAGCGCCGACGCCGAGGACATCGGCCTGACGATCCACCCCCATCCCACCCTCTCGGAGACGATCGGCTTCGCGGCCGAGGCGGCGGAGGGGACGATCACCGACTCCGCATGAGCGGCGAAGGCCGACAGCAGCACCTCCTCCTCCACGCGGAAGTGCACAGCTCCGTGCTCGCGCCCAGAACGCGAGGAACGCGTCCCGCGCAGCGGCCGCACCGTCGTCCGTCGCCCGGCGCAGC
>JBOGYU010000340.1:0-5265 GCA_050696935.1 Solirubrobacteraceae bacterium
GTCGGCGAGTCCGCGCAGCAGGAGGGCGCCGGCGACGAGCAGTGCGCTCGCGCCCGCCGCCGCCCACCCGACGCCGAGGCGCAGGAGCAGGCACGCATGGCAGCTCACGGTCCAGGCCGCGAATGCGAGCACGAGCAGGTCGAGCGCGCGGTCGCAGGCACGCGCGACACCCCGCGACAGCTCGTCCACGGCGGGGACGCTACGGGGCTTCCCGTGACCGGCTTGTGACGATCCCGTTGCGCAACAGGACGCCAACACCGCCGCCGCGGCGCCGCCACACGATGGCCTCATGCCGCGGATCAGCGTGGTCGTGCCGATCTACAACGTCGAGCGCTACCTCGCGACGTGCCTCGAGGCGCTCGCCCGCCAGAGCTGCGAGGACCTCGAGGTGGTGATGGTCGACGACGGCTCGACCGACGGGAGCGCGGCGATCGCGGCCGGCTTCGAGCGCCGCGATCCGCGGTTCCGGCCGATCGGCCGGCCCAACGGCGGCCTGGGCCGCGCGCGCAACACCGGGATCGACGCGTGCGGCGGCGAGTTCCTGGCATTCCTGGACAGCGACGATGCGCTGCCGCCGCGAGCCTACGAGCGGCTGCTCGACGCCCTCGACGAGACGGGGTCGGACTTCGCGAGCGGCAACGTCTGGCGCCTCGTCGGATCCGAGGCGTCGCAGGCGCCCTTCGTCGCCAGGGCCTTCGCGCGGACCAGGCTGCGGACGCACGTCACGCGCTTCCGGCCGCTCCTGGCCGATCGCACCGCCTGGAACAAGCTGTGGCGGCGCTCGTTCTGGGACGCGCACGGGCTCCGCTTCCCGGAGGGGGTGCTGCACGAGGACATCCCGGTCGTCGTGCCCGCTCACTTCAAGGCGGCCTCCGTCGACGTCGTGTCGGAGCCCGTCTACCTGTATCGCCACCGCGAGGGCGGCGAGCGCTCGATCACCCAGCGCCGGCTCGAGACGCGAGTGCTGCTGGACCGGCTGGCGGCCGTCGAGCAGGTGAGCGCGTACCTCGCGCGCCACGGGCCCCGGCGGGCGCGGCGCTGGTACCACGAGAGCGTCGTCGCCGACGACCTGCGGCTGCACTTGAACCTGCTCGAGCAGGCGGACGAGCACTACCGCGCGCTGTTCCTGGAGCGGGTCAACGCGTTCCTGGACGGGGCGGGCCGCGGCATCTACGGCGGCCTGCGGGCGATCGACCGGCTGAAGTGGCACCTCGTGCGCCGGCGGCTGATGCCCGAGCTGCTCGAGGTGCTGCGCTTCCAGCGCGAGGAGCTCGCCGGCGGAGCGCCCGCGGTGCGGGTGTGGGGGCGGTGGTACGGCGACTACCCGTTCCGGACCGACCGGCGGCTGCGGATCCCGCGCTCGGTCTACCGGCTGGACCGCGAGCTCGCGCTCGGCGTCCAACTCGACGAGGTGGGCTGGGACGGCGACCGGCTGAGCGTTCGCGGCCACGCCGCGATCGCGGGCGTCCCGGCGGCGTTCCCCGGCAGCCAGCGCGTGCGCCTCAGCGTCCTGAGCCGCGGCCGGTGGCGCCGAATCCGGCTCCGGACGAGCGCGGTCCGGCTGAGGACGATCCCCAGCCGCCGGCGCGAGCTCGGCCCTGCCCTGGCGTGGTCCGGCTTCGACGCGATGCTCGACCGCGCCCGGCTGCCCGCCGGCTCGTGGGACATGTACGTGCACGTGCGTGCGCGCGGGCTCAGCCGGCGCCGCCGCGTCGAGCTGGACGCGACCGCGCTTCAGCCGGTGCCGACCGGGCGCGAGGTCGCGAGCACGCGGTCGCCCCTGCCGAGCGCCTGGACCGCGACGAGTGGCGCGTCGGTTCGCACCGTCACCGCGGTCTCGAAGCCCCTGCGCGGGCCGGTGCCGGCCGGCTCGAGCGCGTCGCGGCTCGCCCCCGCCAGCACGCGCCAGCGCCGGACCTCCGTGGAGCCGTTCCAGCTGGCGTACACGGTCGTGCGGCCGCCCCGGCGGGTGGCCGCGACCTTGGGATCGGCTGCCGGCCGGCCGGTCCAGGGGAAGCGGTAGGCGCGGTAGGTGTCGTTGTCGGGATCGGTGAAGCGGGCGCTGAACAGCATCCGCCCGCCGCGGGCGTGCTCGGAGAAGAACGCCGTCGCGCCCCAGCCGATGAACGCGTTGCCGTTCGGGAGCGGCTGCATCCCCGCCGAGATGTGCGTGGACAGCTCCTGCGGGTGGGTGTAGGCACGCCTGAGGCTGACCCGCCGCCGCTTCACGTCGAGGACCAAGCCGCGCGACTCGTCGCGCACCCGCGGGGCTGACGCGTTGTCGAAGATCGTGATCGTGCCGTCGGCCTGGCCGCGGGCGTCGTGCGCCCACGCGAACCGGGTGCCGGGGCCCATCCGGAAGTCGCTGCGCTTGCCGCCCAG
Organism: Solirubrobacteraceae bacterium; assembly: GCA_050696935.1. GTDB lineage: Bacteria > Actinomycetota > Thermoleophilia > Solirubrobacterales > Solirubrobacteraceae > DASSUW01. The sequence goes on from JBOGYU010000340.1 coordinate 2,383, forward strand.
CGTCCACAGGATCCGCCCCGTGCGCCGATGGATCTTGTAGATCGCGTGCGTGTTGCGGGCCGAGACGAGCAGGTGGCCGTCGTCCTCGACGTCGATCGAGTTCAGGTGGACGTAGTCCCACGGCCGGCGCGAGCGGTCCCGGTAGGAGTCGCGCCGCGGGATGTGGTCGAGCGCGCTCCACTCGAACAGGAGCCGGCCGGTGGCGACGTCGACCTCCTGGATGATGTTGTCGACGACGCCGCCGACGGTGCGGTAGACGAAGAACAGCGCCGTCCCGTCCTCCGTGAGCTGGAACTCGTGCAGGTCGCCCTCGAATCCGCGCTTGGCCTGCACGCGCGCGACCTCCCGATAGGAGTCGTCGAGGATCACGTACTCGCCGTTGCCGCCGCCGCCGGACAGGCGGCCCTCCCAGTAGGTGAGGACCGGCTCGCCGTCGTAGCGCTGGACGCGGAAGTCCGAGGCCGATCGTCCGCCCTTCAGGCGCCGGAACCAGACCAGGTCGCCGCGGTCGTCGATCATCATCGGGCCGGCCTGGCCGGCGCCCTTGTTCGGCGTGACGAAGATGTGGCCCGGCGCCGTCCGGCCGGAGCGCTTGCGGACCGTGACGGCGGGCGGCCGCAGCTTCGACGCGGACCGGAAGCGCAGGACCTCGCCGCGGGCCGCGCTGCCCTTCGAGTCCGCCTTCGGCGGCTCGTCGTCACCTCCGCAGGCGGCGAAGGCGAGCGCGAGGATGAGCACGAATCCGGGGCGCACGGCGCGCACCTTATCGGGGGCCCGGAAGACCCCCGTCGTAGCGAGGCGAAGCCGGTGACGAGCGAAGCGAGGCAGTGCGTCGCCCGGACGGCGACGCCGGCACTCATTTCGGCGCTACCAGGCCTGGCTCGTCCCGCACTGCGGGCAGCCGACGGAGGTCGAGACCTCCGCCTTGAACGCGTGCCCGCAGTTGCAGGAGTACAGCGCGCGGTCCTGGGTGCCGCCGCTGCGCTTGGCGCGGGCGAGCGTCTGCAGGATCTTGAGGCGCGGCCGCTCGGGGCGGTCGCGGGCGGGGAGGGGAGCGGTGAGCTGCAGCATGTCCGTCTGCCTTTGAGAACGGAGGGGTTCTACGAAGGTTTCTCGGCGCGATGTTGCAAACCTTTATGTGCTCTTGAGCATCAGGCCGCCCGCCAGCGGCCGGTCCGCGCGGCCGACCCGCCATAATCGGCGGCGATGGATCCCGACCGCAAGCGCACGATCCGCCTGGTGGTGGCGCTCAGCGCCGCCGTCCTGCTGGCGGGCGCGCTGGTCTACACGAGCTTCTCCGCCTCCAGCGAGGCCCGCAGCCCCAGCCAGCTCGTGAGCGCCGCCGAGCCCGGGCAGGTGTACCAGCTGACCGGCCGCGTGCTGCCGGGCTACGAGCAGGACGGCACGATCACCCACTTCAAGGTCCGCGACCGGGCCGGCAACGTGTCGGTCCCCGTCCGCTACGAGGGGGCGCTCCCGGACCCCTTCCGCGCTGGGCGCGAGGTCATCGTCGACGTCCGCAAGGAGGGCGACGTCTTCGTCGGCGAGAAGGACTCGCTGGTGACCAAGTGCCCGTCGAAGTTCACCGCCGAGAAGACCTAGTGCTCCCTCCCGCAGGTCGTGGCGTGAGGAACCACTAGCGTGCTGGTAGCGGGCAAGGCCTGCCTGATCCTCGCGCTGGGCGTGTGCCTGTACGGCATCGCCGCCTCGCTGTACGGCGCGCGCAGCGGCCGCCGCGAGTGGGTCGCCTCCGGGCGCCGGGCCGTGTACGCGCTGGCGGGCACCGCCGGGCTCGCGTTCGTGATCCTCGAGGCGGCGTTCCTGCGCTCGGACTTCTCCTTCGCGCTGGTCACGAGCCACTCCTCTACCACCACGCCGGCCTTCTACCGCGCGACCGCCGTGTGGTCCTCGCAGGAGGGGTCGCTGCTGCTGTGGCTGCTGCTGCTGTCGCTGTGGTCGAGCCTGATCCTGTTCGCCACGCGGCGGCGGCTGCGGGAGATCGCGCCCTACGCGACCGCCGTGCTGCTCGGCTTCGGCGCCTTCTTCGCCGGGCTGATGGTGTTCCTCGAGTCCCCGTTCACCCAGACGGTCGGCCCCGCGCCGGCCGAGGGTGCGGGCCTGAACCCGCTCCTGCGCCACCCGAGCATGATGATCCACCCGCCGATGCTCTACTCGGGGTACACGCTGTTCGCGGTGCCCTTCGCGTTCGCGGTCGGCGCGCTGGTCACGCGGCGGCTGAACGCCGACTGGGCCCGCGGCACGCGGCCGTTCTCCCTCGCCGCGTGGTTCTTCCTCGGGGTGGGGATCGTGCTCGGCGCCCGCTGGTCGTACTCCGAGCTGGGGTGGGGCGGCTACTGGGCGTGGGACCCGGTGGAGAACGCGTCGCTGATGCCGTGGCTGACCGGCACCGCGTTCCTGCACTCGGTGATGATCCAGGAGAAGCGCGGGATGCTGAAGACGTGGAACGTCTCGCTCGTGCTGGCCACGGGCGTGCTGGCGATCCTCGGGACGTTCCTCGTGCGCTCGGGGATCCTGGACTCGATCCACGCCTTCGGGGCGTCCACGCTGGGCGTGCCGTTCCTGCTGCTGATCGTGACGATGATCGCCGGCTCGATCGCGCTCGTGTCCTCGAGGGCGCGGGAGCTGCGCTCCGAGCACCGGCTGGACTCGCTGCTCTCGCGCGAGGCGGTGTTCCTGCTCAACAACCTCGTGCTCGTGCTGCTGTGCGTCGCGATCTGGTGGGGCACGTTCTTCCCGCTGATCGCCGAGGCGGTCACCGGCCGGCGCGCCTCGATCGGGCCGCCGTGGTTCGACCAGTTCGCGGTGCCGCTCACGCTCGTGCTCGTGCTGCTCTCCGGGATCGGTCCGCTGATCGCGTGGCGC
>JBOGYU010000341.1:0-5265 GCA_050696935.1 Solirubrobacteraceae bacterium
CGGCCCACCTGGCGGCGGCCGTTGACGAAGAACGTCGGCGTTCCCTCTGCGCCGCTCGCCTCCGCGCTCGCCACGTCGGCGCGGACGCGGGCCGCGTGCGCGCGGGTGCCGAGATCGCGGGAGAAGCGCTCGACGTCGAGGCCCAGCTCCGCCGCGTGCTCGAGCAGGTCGGCCGGCTCCAGCCGGTCCTGGTGGGCGAACAGGCGGTCGTGCATGGCCCAGAACGCCCCCTGGGCGGCCGCCGCCTCCGCCGCCTCTCCCGCCATCTCGGAGAGCGGGTGCACGTCGGCGAGCGGCAGATGCCGGAAGACGTAGCGCAGGTCATCGCCGAAGCGCTCCCGCAGCGCCTCGACCGCGCCGGTCGCGCGGCCGCAGAAGGGACACTCGAAGTCGCCGTACTCGACGAGCGTCAGCGGCGCGTCGACCGGGCCCGCGATGTGGTCGCGCGCGGGGTCGACCGGCGCGTCGAGCTCCATCACGGGGGCTGTATCGGCATCCGCCGCGAGCCTCCGGTCGATCCGGAAGATCGCCCAGCCGGCCAGCGCGGCGATGACGGACGCGGACAGCACCCCGACCCTCGCCTCCTCCTGCAGCGCCGGAGACTCGAACGCGAGGTCGACGACGAAGAGCGAGATCGTGAACCCGATGCCGGCGAGCGCGGCGCCGCCCCACAGCTCGCCGACCCGCATCCCGCCGGGCAGCCGGCCGAGCCCGAGGCGCACCGCCAGCGTGCTCGCGAGCCCGATCCCGAAGAGCTTGCCGAGCACGAGCCCGGCGATGACGCCGTACGTGATCGACGAGCCGGCGGCGCGCTCGATCAGCTCGCCGTCGACGACGACGCCCGCATTGCCGAGCGCGAAGATGGGCACCACCACGAAGCTCGTCCACGGGTGCAGCAGCTCCTGCAGCCGCTCGTTCGGCGACACCGCGCGCTCGACCGACAGCTTCGCCGACCGCGCGAGCTCGGGCAGCGGCGACTGGCCGAAGGCGCGGGCGAGCGAGCCGGCGCGCTCCACCTCCTCCCGCCGCGGCGGATAGGCGGAGATCAGCAGACCGACCACGACGCCACCGAGCGTGGGGTGCACCCCGGACTCGACCATCGCCACCCAGAGCGCCGCACCGACGGCGAAGTAGGCGGGGCCGCGCCACACTCGCAGACGTCCGAGGGCGAGGATCGCCAGCACGCACGCGGCGGCGGCGGCGAGCGCGGGCAGCGAGATGTCCTCCGAGTAGAAGACCGCGATCGCCGCGAGCGCACCGATGTCGTCCACCACCGCGAGCGACAGCAGGAAGACGCGCAGCTGGGCGGGGAAGGCAGGACCCACGAGCGCGAGCGCGCCGAGGACGAACGCCGTGTCCGTCGCCATCGCGACGCCCCAGCCGCGCGCGGCGTCGCCGCTCGGGTTGAGGCCGAGGTAGATCAGCGCCGGCACGGCGAGTCCCGCCAGCGCCGCCACCACCGGCACGCGCACGCGGCGGCGGTCGGTCAGCTCGCCCATGGACAGCTGCCGCCGCAGCTCCAGCCCGACCACGAAGAAGAAGAAGACCATCAGCCCGTCGTTCACCCAGTGGCGCAGGTCCTCGCGGATCTCGAAGTCTCCGATCGCGACCGTGGCCTCGGTCGACCACACGTCGGTGTACGTGTCGCCGAGCGGCGAGTTCGCCCACGCGAGGGCGGCCACGGTGGCGAGCAGGAGCAGCGCAGCGCCGCCGGTCTCGGTCCGCAGGTACGCGCGCAGCGGCGCGGCGAACTGCGCGACGAACTCGCGCCGGCGGGCCAGGGTGACGGCGTTGGTCACGGCCGCGGGCTCTCGTCCTCGACCCACTGCTCCGGGCCCTCGAGCCGCTCCCCGTCGGGGAAGACGGCGAGCGGCAGGCGGACGGCCTCGAGCTCGCTGCGCCTGAGCAGACCGGCGATCGGATCGCGGTCGACGTCGATCCACCGCAGCGGGACGCCGTTGCGTTGCAGGAACGCGCGCGCCGCGTCGGCGGCCGGCTCCCCGAGCCGTCCGAACGGCGTCACCGGTGGCGGTGCCGTCACGCCCACCGGCTCAACCCGCCTCGTAGCGGACGACGCCGCCGACCTCGCTCTCGCGGATCTCCCCGCGGTCGAGCAGCAGGTCGACGTGGCCCAGCACCTCCGAGAGGGTGAGGTAGGCCTGCGTGACCGCGACGTTGCCCCACAGCGACTGGGCGATGTCGTACGCGGTCAGCGGGCGCTCGGCGATCAGGCCGCCGATCTTGCGCGCGCGGCGCTCGTGCAGGCGGAAGCGCTCGTCGATCAGCGCGGCGTGGCCGGTCACCGGCTCGCCGTGACCGGCGAGGACGACGTCGACCGGCATCTCGCGCGTCTCGCCCAGGGAGCGCAGGTAGGTCATCAGGGCGCGCGGGCGGCCGTCGCCGGGCTCGCCGGAGCGGCCGCCGAGCGGGCGCGACACGAGCGGGTTGGAGGATATGTGCGCGATCAGGTGGTCGCCGCCGATCAGCACCGCCCGCTCGGCGTCCCAGAACAGCGTGTCCGACGGCGAGTGGCCGGGCCGGTGCAGCACCTCGAGCGTGCGGTTGGCGAACTCGAGCCGCTCCCCGTGGGCGAGCGGCCGGTCCACGTGCGCGCTCCCGCCCCAGGCGCGGTAGGACCGCGACACCGACCGCAGCGCCGTGACCACGTCGCGCGGGATGCCGTGCCGGAGCATCAGCGCCTCCGCCAGCTCGTCGTCGCGCTCGGCGTGCGCGCCGAACTCCTCCATCACGGGGGCGAGCAGGTCGAGCGCGCACACCTCCGCGCCCGAGCGGCGCGCGAGGATGCCGACGAGCCCGAGGTGGTCGAGGTGCTGGTGCGTGATGACGATCCGCTCGAGGTCCTCGATCCGGCGCCCGCGCTCGCGCAGCGCGCCCTCCAGCTCGTCGAGCGCCTTGCCGGAGTTCGGCCCGGTGTCGACCAGCGTGAGCGGGTCGTCGTCGATCAGGTAGCAGTTGACCCGCCCCACCGCGAACGGCGTCGGGATGGGCAGGCAGTGGATCACGACCGGATCACGTCGAGCACCTCGTCCCGGCGGCGCTCCATGTCCTCGCGCGAGACGACGCTCTCGAGGTTCAGCCGCAGCAGCGGTTCGGTGTTCGACGGGCGGACGTTGAAGTGCCAGTCGTCGTAGTCGACCGAGACGCCGTCGAGCTTGGAGATCCGCCCGTCCGAGTAGCGCTCCTCGAGCTCGTCCATCCTGGCCTGCTGGTCGTCGACCTCTGAGTTGATCTCGCCCGAGATGAAGTAGCTGGAGCGGAGGGGCTCGAGCAGCTGTGAGAGTGTCTTCCCGCGCTTGGACAGCAGCTCGAGGATCAGCAGCGCCGGCACCGTGCCGGAGTCGGCGTTGTAGAAGTCGCGGAAGTAGTAGTGGCCGGAGACCTCGCCGCCGAAGGCGCCTCCCTCGTCGCGCATGCGGAGCTTGAAGAAGGCGTGGCCGACGCGGTTCACGTGGGCGCGCCCGCCTCGCTTCGTGACGAGGTCGGGGACGGCGCGGGAGGCGCGGACGTCGTAGAGGATGTCCGCGCCGGGCTGCTTCTCGAGGATCGACTCGGCGAGCAGCGCGGTCACGAAGTCGCCGTCCACGAACTCGCCGGTGTCGTCGATGAAGAAGCAGCGGTCGGCGTCGCCGTCCCAGGCGATGCCGAGGTCGGCGGACTCCGAGCGCACCTTGTCGACGATGAAGCGGCGGTTCTCCTCCAGCAGCGGGTTCGGCTCGTGGTCGGGGAACTCGCCGTCGGGCTCCCAGTAGGTGGTCACGAGGTCGAGCCCGAGGCGCTCGAGCAGCGCGCCGACCATCGGGCCGGCCATGCCGTTGCCGCCGTCGACCACGACCTTGAGCGGCTTGACCGTCTCGGGGTCGATGAACTTCAGCGCGTCGCGCTGGAAGTCCGCGTAGATCTCGACCTCCTCTGTTGTGCCGCCGCCGGGGGCGCCTCCGAGGCCGGACTCGATCGTGCGCCTGATGTCGCCGATCCCCGCGTCGCCGGAGAGGGCGACGGCGCCGCGCTCGACCATCTTCGCGCCCGCGTACGCCTTGGGGTTGTGGGACGCGGTGCACATCAGCCCGCCGTCGAGCTCGCGCGAGCCGACGAGCCAGTAGAGCATCTCCGTGCCGACCATCCCCGCGTCGACCACGTGCGCGCCCTCGGCGGTCAGGCCGTCGCGGTAGCGGGCGCTCAGCTCTGGGGCGGTGAGCCGCATGTCGCGCCCGAGGCCGACGCGCAGGTCGCCGGCAGGCTTGCCGGCCAGGCCGGAGAGCACGCGCGCGAACGCCCGGCCGATCGCCTCCGCGACGTCGCCGTCGATCTGCTCGCCGTACAGCCCGCGGACGTCGTAGGCCTTGAAGATCTCGGGAGGGACGCTCACGGGCATGAGCGCGCAGGATACGCCGCAGAAGTCCGGGTCAGTATCGGCGGCGGCCTTGAGGGAACCGGATCGTGGATGCCGGGGGCCGCACGTGAGGTGAGGCGATGCCTGCATCGTTGATCCTCACGGGTGGTTCCCGGCGCCGCGAGGCGATTTCCTCAGTCCGTCGACGTGCTGACCCGGGCTTCCAGCACGTGCTGGAAGGTCGCGAGCGTGCGCAGCACGGGGACGCGGACGACGGCCGGGCCGAGCAGGTCGTCGAGCCGGGATCCGCGCCACATCAGCCGCGGCCGGCGCTCCACCGCCGCCACCGCGAGGCCGGCCTGATCGAGCAGCTCGCGGGCGTCGCGGAGCGTGAACCAGCGCAGGTGGGTGGCGTCGTGCACCCCCTCGGGAAGCCGCGGCCAGGTCCCGCGCGCGAGGTGGACGTACGTGCTCCAGTGGGCGACGTTCGGGAGCGACACCACGGCGGTGCCGCCGGGGTCGAGCAGCGCCGCGTACGCCCGCAGCGCCGACCACGGGTCCACCAGGTGCTCGAGCACGTCGGCGGCGACGAGGCAGTCGAAGCGGCCCAGCTCGCCCTCCAGGTCGTCCCGCCGGGCGAGCGCCTCCGCGTCGGCCCGCACCACCCGGTCGCACCGGCCGGCCGCGGCGGCGGCGTACGCCTCGTCGACCTCCACGCCGACGACCTCGACCTCACCGCGCGCCTTCAGCAGCGTCGCGAGCCCGCCGGAGGCGCAGCCGAGATCGAGCACCCGCCGCGCCCCGGCCGGCACCCGCGCCGCGATCTCCCGCCGCGGGGTCTCGTAGGCCAGCGCGCGCGCGTCCATGTGGCGCGCCAAGATAAAGGGGTCAGACCCCTTGAGTCGGGGTGACTC
>JBOGYU010000342.1:0-5250 GCA_050696935.1 Solirubrobacteraceae bacterium
CGAACGCCACGCCCTCACCGCCGCCCCGACCACACCCGACCGCACCGAGATCGCCGAGCCCGTTACCGTCTGACCGTCAACCCTGAGGATCGCCGCCGAAGTTCCACGACGATCCGGACAACCTCGCCGCCACGGACCGCCTCTGTAATCGTCCGACTCGACGCGACCGCGTTTGCACGCGGGGCGTTGAAGTATCGTGAACTGCGGGGGCGGTGACGCTGATGCCAGGAAGGAAGAAACCGACCGCGCGGCAGGCCTTCAACGACAATCTCGCAGACGCCGAGGCGCTTGTCGCGGTCGTCCAGGCTCTAGAGAATCGGCGCGTGCGGAGGATGCGCCGCGAGCTACGCGAACGGCTCGGAAGCGCCCTCGGGCTCCCTCAGAAGCACTGGGAAAACCTCGACTGTATCGAGAGCGACGACTTGTTCGCGATCTTCAAGCCAGGCGGACGAGTGAATCGCGACTCACTGAGCGAGCAGAGCCTGAGACCCTTGCTTCGCCAGGCGCTCGTCGCGGCGTGTGCTGCGGTCGAGACATTCGTGGGCGACCGCGTGATGGAGCGTCTGCGAGGGGCTCTTGATAGCGAGCCACGACCGACCAGGCTCCTCGACTTGCCCATGACCGTCGAGGATTGGCTGTGGATTGAAGAGTCGTATGAACGGCGCCGTTGGGGACTTCGAGAAGTGGTAGAGGCCGAAGTTCGGAAACGCGCGAGCCCCGCGCCGAGCCAGATCGGCGTCGTCTTTGGAATCGTCGGCGAGAGGGGTCTGTGGAAGCGTGTTGACAAGCGACGCGGCGTCCGTGCCGGAGCCTCCGAGGAGGCACTCGACCGAATATACGAGCGGCGGAACAGGATCGCTCATCAGGGAGACCGTCTTGGACACGGTCGAGCGACAATCTCCATCGACGAGGTCGTGTCCGATCTGCGGTGCATCGCGTCAATCGTCGAGAGGGTGTCAGATTAACTGTGTAGACGCTTGTGGTTAGTGTAGGTGTGACTCCGGCGATGTCAAGTAGTGACGGTCAGATTGCACTGTCGGGGATGCGGTCGCCGAAGTGGATCTTGAACGCGGCCAGCGCGGCGTTCCAGTTCTAGGCGCGGCGCCACTTGCTCTGCGCGCGCGTGATGGCGAGGTAGATCAGCTTGCGGGCGGCGTCCTCGGTCGGGAACTGCCCGCGGGTCTTGATGATCTTGCGCACCTGGCGGTTGAGGGCCTCGATCGTGTTGGTCGTGTAGACCGCGCGGCGGACGTCGGGCGGGAACGCCAGGAACGGCACGATGCGTTCCCAGTGCTCGAGCCAGCTGCGGCCGATGGTCGGGTAGCGGTGATCCCACTTGTCGGCGAAGCGCTGCAGCTCGTCGGCGGCGGCGTCCTGGTCTGGGGCCGTGTAGATCTTCTTGAGGTCGGCGGCGACGGCGCGCTTGTCGCGGTAGGGCACGAACCGCAGCGACGCTCTGACCTGGTGGACCAGGCACGTCTGCACCCAGGTCTGGGGGAAGACGGCCTCGATCGCCTCCGGGAAGCCCGTGAGGCCGTCGACGCAGGCCACCAGCACGTCGGCGACGCCGCGCGTCTTGAGGTCGGTCAGGACGGCCAGCCAGAACTTGGCGCCCTCGGTGCGCTGAAACCAGATCCCGAGCACGTCGCGCTCGCCGTCGAGGTTGACGCCGATCGCCAGATAGCAGGCGAAGTTGCGCACGGCCTGGCCGTCGCGGATCTTCACGACGAGGGCGTCGAGGTAGACGATCGCGTAGACGCTCTCCAGCGGCCGGGTCTGCCACGCCTTGGCGTCCTGAAGGACGGCGTCGGTGATCTTGGAGATCAGGTCCGGGCTGACGTCGGTGCCGTAGATCTCGACCAGATGGCCCTGGATCTCACGCACCGTGAGCCCGCGCGCGTAGAGCGCGATCACCTTCTCGTCGAAGCCGACCCAGCGCGTCTGGCGCTTGCCGACGATCCGCGGCTCGAAGCTGCCGTTGCGGTCGCGCGGCGAGCGGATCCTGACCGGCCCGGAGTCGGTCAGGACCGTCTTGGCCGGCTGGCCGTTGCGCGCGTTGCCCGCCCCACCGGGCGGCGCCTGCCCCGGCGGATAGCCGAGATGGTCGGTCAGCTCCGCCGCCAGCGCGCGCTCGAGCAGCCGCCGCGTGAGCCGGCCCAACAGCCCGTCCGGGCCCGCGATCTCCTCCGCCGTGCTCGCACCGCCGAGCAGCTCGTCGATCAGCTCATCCGAGAGCTCGGGCCGATCGACCAGACCGCCGCCCGGCAACCCCGGCAACGGGCGACCGGCCGGGCGCGCCGCCGGCGCCTCGCTGCGCTCGCCCTCCGGGCTCGCTGCGCGAGCCGCCGGCGCGAACCCGAACTCTTCCTCCAACTCGATCCTGCTCTGCGTGTTCTTCGTGCGCATGACGCTCCGATTCGTCCATGCCTACACGGTTCCTCTGACACTCCCCATTGGCGATCCAGTCGCGCCTTGCAAACACCCCGTGCATTCGCGGCAGCAGTAATCCCCGGAAGAGGAGCTCCTCGCCGACCACGTTGAAGACGGCGAGCACGACGATCACGGCGAACCAGCCCCACGCTCCGCGGAAGAAATCCTCGCCGCGGTCCGAGTCCACGAACTCGACGAAGTCCCTCGGCGACGGTCCTGGGATGTCCGGCACGAACTGCACGAGCCCGAAGAGGAGGAAGAACGGAAGTACCCACCACCAGACCCTTCCACCCACGCGCCCGCTCCTCGGATCCCGGGGCGGCCGCAGCCAGAGCGCCTCGCGCACGCGCGACCACTGGAGTCCGCCCAGCTCCCGCCTGATGACGATCAGAATCAGCACGAATTGCCAGATGAGCCCGGCGGTGATTGCAGATCAAGAGCGCTTGCGCGAATGGGTCATCACCCCCGAGCTGATCCCTGAGCCAGGGAGCGACGACCCATGCGAGGACGCCCATCGGGACTGCCGCTCCTGCCCACACCGCGAGGATCTGAGCGAGCGAGTATTGCCTCACCGCTGCGTACCGTGCGTCGCGGTGGTCGCGCGAATCTTCCATCAATCCAGCCTCTTGAGCGAACCTACATCAGTCATCGGTGGCATGCGGGCGGCTGCCAGTGCTTGCACTGCTCCCTATCTGTGCAGGGACGCCTTGGCAAGCGCGGCGCCCGGGTTGGTGCGTTCGTGCTGGACGCATACAGCCGCCGCGTGGTCGGCTGGCAGCTCGCCAGCCACATGCGCGCCTCGCTGGTCTGCGACGCGCTGGGGATGGCGCTGAGCACTCGCGCATTCGGCGCCGACGTCGAACTCGTCCACCACTCCGACAGTGAGACTGCCGGGGTGTGGTTGGAGCCGGGTGGTCTGACCCGCACAGCGATCGACTGAGAGAGGATCGGCGGGTGGTTCAACCACGACCGACTGCACGAAGCGCTCGGCGACATCCCACCGGTCGAGTTCGAGCAGCGCCACGCCGCGAAGGCGGCGATTTCGGGCAACGGATCGGTCGCGGCGCTCTCGCCGAGGGCCGCAGATCGCCTCCACGCGGCCGGCCTTGAGGGCGAACGCGCCAGCGAACTTGAAACAGCACTCGCTCAGGCCGCCGACCCGGGACTCGCCGGCTGCGGCGGCTCGACACAAACATGAAGAATGGAAATCACCCAACCCGGTCTCCGCGAAATCCAGCCCGGCTCAGCCCGGAATACCGCCTTGTGGACGTCGATCGCGGCCAGCACGAAGCCTCCCTTGGCTCGGGACGATGAAGCAGCGATCGTCACCATCGCACCGGACGACGCCGCTTCATCACATCCCTACGGGCTCAGCTCCAGGACGACCCGGCCGGCCATCCAATTCCTCACAGCCGAAGTGTCAACACCCTCCCGGGGCCAGGCCAATTCCCCGGCTAACACCAAACCACCGATAAGCCGTCACCCCGCCTCACACACATAGAATCGGACACTCCCGGCCGTCGCAGCCGTCGGTGTGCACCTTCGCCCCGACGTGACTGTCGCGCTCACCCATGGTCCGAGCGTCGCCTGGCCGGCGTCGGGCAGGACCTGCAACCGCAGGCGCCCGCGCCGCGGCCGCGCACTTCGACGGCGACGCCGACGAGCGCTGCCCTGCCGTCACGCTGGCGCGCGCCACGACGCCGGGAATCCCGCCCGCCAACGAATGCCTCGTCGACCTCGACCTCTGTCGCCAGCGGCGCGCGCTCGGGTGCGATCATCGCGCGGCGCAGCCTGTGCAGGAGCAGCCACGCGGTCTCGTAGCGCGAGATGCCCAAGCTGGCGCTGCAGTTGCAGCGCCGACATCCCCGTGGGTGTGGGTGCTGGCGAGGTAGGCCGCCCAGAACCACAGCGTCAGCGGCGTGCGTGCGATGCATGACCGTGCCCGCCGTGACCGAGGTCTGCATGCCGCACCCTTGCACTGCCGTGCGCGACCGGTGCAGAGCACCGATCTCGTTCCCGCCGCAGCGCCGGCAGTGATAGCCCTCCGGCTAACGCGACGCGAACAAGTACACGCGACACGCCTCCTCGCCAGCGAACTGGGGAACTTGACGATCGAACGCGGGAAGTCCGGGCGCGGCACCGCCGACCGTACGTGACCCTCAGACGGAACGAACCGGATAGTCATGACTTCGGCGTAGATAACGCGATTGATGGCCTCAGGCGTCCGGCGGCGCTGCGTAGCTGAGTCAACCGACGACGACGACCTCCAGCCGGCGCGGGCCGTGGACGCCCTCCACGCGCTCGAACTCGATGTCCGACGTCGCTGATGGCCCGGCGATCCATGTCAGCGGCCGGCCGTGTTCGCGGACGGCGGGCGCCAGCGCGTCAAGCGCCTCGGGGACCGTCCCGACGACATGCCACGCCGGCACGACGCAGATGTGGAGGTCGGGGACGAGCGTCGCGCGCCGCGGACCCTGACCCGTCCCGGCGTCGAGGACGATCGTGCCGGTGTCGGCGATCGCCACCGCGCACGCTGTCAGCACGCCGTCGACGGTGTCCAGGACGAGCGGCTCGGCGTCGGCCGCGACGACGTCGAGCCCGGCCGGCACCCAGGCCGGCGGCAGGTCGCCCGGGACCACCACCCGGCGTGAGGCGTGGCGCTCGAGCACCGCCGCCACTGCGCCGGCGACCTGGTCCTCGCCGGTGACGCGCGTGACCTCGGCGCGGTAGTCGGCGACGCGCTCGGCGAAGCGCTTCACGAGCGCGCCGCCCTGCAGCGGCGAGCTCCGCGCGTAGGCGGCGGCCGGGTCCGGATCGGCG
>JBOGYU010000343.1:0-5247 GCA_050696935.1 Solirubrobacteraceae bacterium
CGGCGAACCTCCACCAGCCCCTCGACCTCCAGCCCCCGCAGCGCCTGCGTCACCGTCGCGCGGCTCACGCCGAGCGCCGCCGCCAGCTCCTGCTCGTACGGGAGCCGGCCGCCGGGCGCCACCACGCGCAGCAGGATCACGCGCCGGATCTGCTCGGCCACGTACTCGTGCGCGCGCGGCTGCGCGACCTTCTCCAGCGCGGCGGCGACGCGCTGCATCACCCGGTCGTCAGCACGCAGTTCTTCACCTTGCGCTTGCGCTCGTGGAGGTCGATCACGGCGCCGTGGAGCACGCCCTCGGTGTACTCGCTCCCCGGGTTCACGCACAGCGTACGGCCGAGCTTGACGGTGCCGCGCGACTCGTGCAGGTGGCCGTGCAGGCCCATCAGCGGCTGGTAGCGCTCGATCACCTCCCGGCAGGCGGTGCTCCCGACCGCGTGCGTCTCCACGCCCCCGGCGGTCTGCCGGAGCCGGAAGTCCTCGTCGAGGCGCGGCCCCTGGTCGATCTGCGAATCGTACGGCGGGCAGTGGAAGTTGAACAGCGCCCAGCCGGGATCCTCGACCTGTGACGCGACGGCCTGCAGGCGCTCGGCCAGCTCGGACTCCTCCACGTCGCGCGGGCAGTTCCACGGGGTGCGGTTCGCGTAGCCGCAGCTCGCCAGCTCCACGTCCGCCGGCAGCCGCACGACCCGACCCTCGAGGAACGTGACCCGGTCGGCGGCCTCGATCGGCGCGTCGACCTCCGGTGGGTCGTCGTTGCCGGCGTTGACGAAGCACGGCAGCTCCAGCCGCTCGTCGGCCAGCTCCATCCAGCGCTCCATGCGCTCGACGATCCTGCGCACGAACAGCGCGTGCAGGGCCTCCGGGTCCGTGCGCAGGGCCTCCTCCTCGTCGGGCGAGCAGCGGTGCGAGTAGTAGCCGGTGTCGGCGATCCGGCGCTCGAGCGCCGCCGCCTCCTCCTCGCCGGCCAGCACGTGCTCGGTGCCCAGGAAGGTCGCGTGGAGCTCGCCGGGCGCACGCTCCACCAGCGGCACGATCGCCTTGCCGGTGATGTCCCCGCCGAGCACGAGCGCGTCGGCGCCGTAGAAGGAGCCGGCGTTCAGGAACTTGCGGAAGCAGCGATCGGAGCCATGGACGTCCGAGGCGTAGAACAGCCGCATCAGTCAGGCGGGATCTCGCGGTACAGCAGGTCGAGGTCGACCCCGCGGCGCTTCTGGATCGCCTTCGCGGCGACGTACACCAGCACGCCGGCGAGGTAGACGCCGATCACGAACAGCACCGCGTCGGTCCCGGTCGGCCCGCTGAACGCCGGCAGCTTGAACGCCGAGTACAGCACCATCGAGAACAGCACGAGGTTGCCGGCACCCAGCAGCGTGATCACCGGCACGCCGCCGAGCCGGCGCTGCACGTAGTCCGGCGCCGCCGCGAACATCTCCGGCCGCCGGTACGGCAGCAGGATCGCCGCCCAGCTCGCCATCCAGAAGGCGATCGAGAACAGCACGATGTAGTTGGAGACCTGGCTGAAGATGTCCGTGAACACGTACAGCGCGAGCAGCACCTCGGCCGCGGCGACGATGATCAGCGTCGCCATCCACGGCGCGTGGAAGCGCCGGTCCACCTTGGTGACGGCGTCGGGGAACACGCGGTCCACCGACCACGCGAACAGGTTGCGCGTGCACACCATCGCGATCACGAACAGCAGCAGGAAGTGCCACAGGAAGAAGCTCACCGCCATCAGCACGTTGAGCACCGTCGAGCCGGTCATGATCCCGGTGAACAGGTTCAGCACCGGGTCGACCGGCAGGCCCGCGCCCTCGTCGGTGTTGTTGTTCAGGAACACCACCGAGTTGATGAAGTCCTTGCCGACGATGTCGTAGAACCGCCACAGGCAGATCAGGTACATTGCCGCCGCGAACGCCAGTGTGAGGGCGATCATGCGCGGCTGCGTCTTCGCCGGCTCCTTCACCTCCCCGCCGATGTACGTGGAGTAGGTGAAGCCGATGTAGATGTAGTAGCCGATCGGGACCGCGAGCAGGAGCGCGCCGATGGTGCTCGCCTCCGCGACGTAGCCCGCCTCGCCCGCGCTCGCGACGATCGACTGGTAGGTCTCCCCGCCGGCGCGCTCGGCCATGAAGGCGTCGAACCGGCCGACGAACTCGTCGCGCGTCGTCGTCAGCAGGACGAGCAGCGTCACGAAGGAGCCGACGATCGCCGGGATGAACAGCCAGTTCAGCACCCGCCGCACCACGCGCGGGCCGGCGGCCAGCACGCCGAGGACGGCGACGATCATCGCGGTGCCGATCAGGAAGGTCGGCCAGTCCTGCGCCACGTCCTCGCCGGCGGTCACCAGGCCGGCCGAGTCGAGCACGTTGCCGAGGGTGAGGAAGGCGACGGCGATGCCGAAGTTCACGGTGAACGAGGCGTACAGGCCGAGGCCGAGCAGCTGCGACCAGGTGAAGCCCCAGTTGGCGGTGAAGCCGGCCGCGGGGTGCACGACGCGCCCGAGGTACACGTACTCGCCGCCCGACCGCGGCATCGCCGCCGCCAGGTAGCCGTAGGTGAGCGCGTTCGCGACGGTGAGGACCGTGCCGAGCGCGACGGTCAGCAGCACGTTCGCCTCCGGCACCGCTCCCGCCATCAGCAGCGGGATCAGCGCCAGCACGAGGCCGAGCGCGTAGCCGATCGTGTTGAAGACGAAGACGTCGCGGCCCCCGAACTCGCGCACGAGGCCCGACGACTTGCGCAGGAACAGCCCTCCGGCGGTGGTGGTTGCCTGCTCCTGCCGGGCGGTGGTGCTCATCCCTTCCTCCTCAGCTCGCCGCCGCGCCGCACCACGTCACGATGGCTCGCGCGTAGGCGCGGGCGCCGGCGGACAGCTCGTCGATGCCGATCCACTCGTCCGGCGCATGCGCGCGGCCGAGGTCGCCGGGCCCGAACGCCGGGGCCGGGACGCCCGCGAGCCGCGTGAGCAGCGCGCCGTCGTACGTCGTGTCGATCCCCTCGGGCCGGCCGTCGCCGCCGACCGCCCGCGCCGCCGCCTGCGCGACCGCCACGATCGGCGCTCCAGGGTCGATCTCCGAGGGCGGGTAGTCGGTCGCCCACGTCCAGCGGACGGGGTGCTCGCGCAGCCAGCCGTCGCGCGCCGCGCTGGTGTCCACCGCCTCCACGATCTGCGCGCGGGGGGCGCTGCCGTACCCGCCGGCGTCGGTCTCGCCGGGCAGGTAGGTGGCGTTGAGGTGCACCTCGCAGGCCTCGGGGACGTTGGAGATGAAGGCGCCACCGCGCACGATCGTGGGCTGGGCGCGGGGCGTGCCGAGCAGCGCGTGGCGCTTGTCCCGCCAGCTCTCGTTGAGGTCTTGGAGCGCCTGCAGGAGCGGCACGGTGCGCTCGATCGCGTTGACCCCGCCGCCCTGCTCCCACGGCGGCTGGTTGACCTCGGCGTGGGCGGAGCGGCCGGGGACCGTGAAGCTGCCGTGGAGGAGCCCGCGGGTGGCGATCCAGAGGTTCATCCGCGTGGGCTCGGGCACCAGCCCCGCGTCGGCCCGGTAGCCGCGCTCGATCGCCGCGACCGTCCCCATCGCGCAGGTCTCCTCGTCGGGCACCACCTGCACGATCAGGTCGCCCGCGAGCCGGACGCCGACGTCGCGCAGCGCCCGCAGGGCGAAGATCGCGGCGGCGACGCCGCCCTTCATGTCCACGGCGCCGCGGCCGTAGACGCGGCCGTCGCGCACCTCGGCGGCGAACGGCGGGGTGGTCCAGCGGGAGAGGTCGCCGGGGCTGACGACGTCGATGTGGCCGTTGACGATCAGCGAGCGCCCGCCGCCGGAGCCGCGGAGGGTGGCGACCGTGATCGGGCGCCCCTCCCAGTGGTGCCACGGCGGCATCATCGGGTGGTCACGGAGGGCGGCGGGGTCGGGCTCCCACTGGTCGACCTCGGCGCCGAGGTCGGCGAGCACGCCGCCGGCCAGCTCCTGCAGCTCGCCCTCGCGGTTCGTGCGGTGCTCGGAGCCCGGCGAGAGGTCCACCGACACGGTGTCGAGCGCCACGAAACTGCGGGTCAGCTCGACCAGCTCCGGCAGGCGCTCGGCGACGAAGGCGTCCACCTCCGTTGTGAGACCCGCGTCCAGCTCCCGGACGGCCATCGAGAAAGGATCAAACCACGAAGGTTTAGCGATTTCAAGTTGCGCCGCGGGAGGTCGCCCGGCTATATTCCGCAAAGTCGAGTTCTTTAGCGCTTTAGGAGGTCCGCGAATGCCCGTCTTCGTGCGCGCCGGCGAGACGAACGTGCTCGTGCGCGAGCTGGACCGCCCCTACCCGCTGATCGTCAGCGGGCGCGGGGTGTGGCTGACGGACCGCGACGGCACGGAGTACCTCGACGCGGTCAGCGGCGGCGCGATGGTCACCAGCCTCGGCCACGGGCCGAATCCCGCCATCGCCGCGGCGGCGCGGCAGGCCGAGCAGGTCTCCTTCGTCTACAACCAGCAGTTCACGAGCCCGGCGCAGGAGGACCTGGCGCGCGAGCTGTGCGCGCTGGCGCCGGCGGGCTTCGGGCGCGTGCACTTCACCTCCGGCGGGGCGGAGGCGAACGAGACCGCGCTGCGGCTGGCGCGGTCCTACCACGTCGAGCGCGGCGAGCCGCGGCGCACCCGCATCGTCTCCCCCGCCCAGGCCTACCACGGCCCGACGATGGCGACGCTGGGCCTCACCGGCCGGCCCGCGCTGCGCGCCCCCTACGACCCGTTCATCGCCCCCCAGCTGCACATCCCGCCCTCGACGCGGCGCTCGGACCCGACGGGCGAGCGGGCGCTCGCCGCCCTGGACCGGGTGCTCGAGCAGGCCGGGCCCGAGACCGTGGCGGCGTTCTTCTGCGAGCCGGTCAGCGCCGCGGCGCTGCCCGCCTACTCGCCGCCGGACGCGTTCTGGCGCGGGCTGGAGGAGCGCCGGCGCGAGCACGGGTTCCTCGTCTGCCTCGACGAGGTGGTGACCGGCATGGGCCGCACAGGCACGTGGTTCGCCGCCGAGCAGCTCCCGCTCGAGCCGGACGTGATCGTGACCGCGAAGGGCCTCGGCGCCGGCTACGCGCCGATCGGCGCGGTGCTGTGCCACGACCGCGTGTACGCCGCGATCGAGGCGGGCTCGCGCGCGTTCGAGCACGGCCACACGTGGGACGGGGCGCCGCTGCCGTGCGCGGTCGGCCTCGCGGTGATCGCGCAGCTGCGCTCGCGGGGGCTCGTGGAGCGGGTGCGCG
>JBOGYU010000344.1:0-5243 GCA_050696935.1 Solirubrobacteraceae bacterium
GGGTCGAGCGCCCGCAGCTCCCGCGCGCTGGCCAGCGCCGTCGGGCGGTGCCAGGTCGCGAGCGCCGGCAGCGGGAAGCGCGGGTTCACGCGCGCGCACGTCTCCACGCCGCCGAGCGTGGAGTAGGCGTCTCCGCACAGCAGCGTGCGGTCGCGCACGTCGAGCAGCGCGATCTGCCCGGGCGTGTGCCCCGGAGCGGCATGCACCTCCAGCGAGCCGATCCGCTCGCCCGGCTCCACGGTCCGCGTCGGCCGCGTCCGCGCGCCCGAGTAGCCGCCGCGGAGCTTGCCCGGCTCGCCCGGGTCCAGGGTGAGGTCCTTGGCGAGCAGCCGCGCGTCACGCGGCGAGATCAGCACCTCGGCGTCGCCGGCCAGGTCGTCGAGCGAGCCGATGTGGTCCTGGTGGGCGTGGGTGAGCACGATCCGCACGATCGGCGCGCCCAGCTCGCCCGCCGCCTTCCGGATCCGGCCGGCGCACCGGGGCATCAGCGTGTCCACGAGCGTCAGCCCGTCGTCCTCGGGCACGAGGTAGGCGTTGATCAGCGTGCCGAGGAGCCCGACGCGCCGGATCATCCGCCCTCGAGCCGCACCGCGTCCCCGGAGTTCGAGTTGCCGTCCAGGAAGCCGACCCGGGACACCTCGCGGGCATGCGGGCCGTCGTAGCGCAGGATGTAGAGGCCGTTGCGCACGTCCACAACATAGATCAGCCCGTCCTGGATCACCGGGAAGCTCCACATCACGACCTTGTCCCGCCCCATGCTGAGCGCCGGGTCCTCGGTCTGGACGAAGTCGAGCGGCGCGGGCACGAACTCCGCGGCCGGCCGCGGCTGGGCCGGGCTCGACACGTCGATCGCCTGGAGGCCCGCCGAGTGCCACGTGACGAACGCGAGATTGCGCGTCAGCGTCGGGTTGTGCGAGGAGAAGCTCGAGAGGTTCTCGCGGTCGGGCGGGACCGCCGCGCAGGTGGCGGGGTCGTTGACCGGCAGCCGGTATTCGGCCGCCAACCGCGGCGCCGTCTCGTCCGCGATGTCGATCATCCGCACCCAGCCCCACGGGCAACCGTGGTCGGGCAGCACGCCGCCGAGCTTGCCGTAGACCTCGTCGGTGACCAGCGCGTAGTCGCGCCCGGGCACCTTGATCGCGCTGTGAGCGCCGGGGTCGGTCCAGAACACGCGGTCCTCCACCGGCGTCACGAGCCGCACCTGCGGATCCGCCACGCCGTCCGCGAAGTCGGACGTGTCGGCGACCAGGAAGCCGCCGCCGAGGTAGGCCAGGTACGCCCGCCGGCCGTCCGGGGAGACCGTCAGCGAGTGCAGCCGGTTGTCGCGGTCCGGGTTGCCGATCCGCGTCGTCCACTTCGCCAGCTCGGTGAACTCGCCCTGCCGCGCGCCGCTCGCGTCGGTGACGATCAGGTTCTCGCGGCCGCTCGAGTCCGAGCTCGGGGTGGACTGGTAGAGCAGCACGCGCTCGGGGCGCTGCGGGTCGGTCCACACGAACACCTCGTGCGGCTGCTGCGGCGCCGAGCGCGACGGGAAATAGGTCGAGACCAGCCGCGGCCGGGCGGCGTTCTCGCCCGCGATGTCGTAGAAGCGGATCGTCGAGACGACCTGGCTGCGCCCGGTGAGCGACGGGCTCGCGCAGCGGTGGATCAGCTCGCTGCAGGCGTGGTTGAGCACCATCAGCAGGTCCTTGTCGGGCAGCACGCGCAGCTCGCGCGAGGTCTCGCCCACATTGCCCTCGTTCGGCGGCCCGATCTCGTGCACGACCTCGGGAGCGGACGGATCGCTCGCGTCGACCACGAGCACGCCCGCGTTCAGGTGCGAGCCGTCCGTGCGCGAGCCCACGTAGACGTGGTCGCCGTGGACGGCCAGGGCCGCGTTCATGCCGCGGTTGAGCAGCGGCGAGTGGCCGAGGAGCTCGAATCCGCGTGCGCGCGGCGGAGCCTCCCAGGCGGGCAGCGGCGGGCCGAGCGTCCGGCCGACGTACTCCCAGCCCGGTTCGGGGAGGTCGGCCGAGGTGAACTGCTCGAGGTGGGCCGCGGCGAGCGCCGGGAAGGCGAGCGCGGCCAGGATGAGACCGGCGATGGCGCGCTTCATACGAGCACCAAACGCCGCGCTTTCCGGAAACTGTCGCTCCGAACGTCCGTTCGCCTCCGTAGAATCGGAGGCCGTCTTATGTCCCGTTCGGAATCGATCGTCGTCTCGGGCGCCCGGGAGCACAATCTCAAAGACGTCACCGTCGAGCTGCCGCGCGATGCGCTGGTGGTGATCACCGGCCTGTCGGGCTCCGGCAAGTCCTCGCTGGCGTTCGACACCATCTACGCGGAGGGCCAGCGCCGGTACGTCGAGTCGCTGTCCGCCTACGCCCGCCAGTTCCTGGGCCAGATGGACAAGCCGGACGTGGACTCGATCGAGGGGCTCTCCCCGGCCATCTCGATCGACCAGAAGACCACCTCGCGCAACCCGCGGTCCACGGTCGGGACCGTCACGGAGATCTACGACTACCTGCGCCTGCTGTGGGCGCGGATCGGCAAGCCCCACTGCTTCAACTGCGGCCGGCCGATCGCCGCCCAGTCGGCCGAGCAGATCATCGACCAGATCATGACCACCGAGGACGGCACGCGCTTCATGGTCATGGCCCCGATCGTGCGCGGCCGCAAGGGCGAGTACGGCAAGCAGCTCGAGGAGCTGCGGGCCGAGGGCTTCACGCGCGTGAAGGTCGACGGCGAGCTGCGGATGCTGGAGGAGGAGATCGTCCTCGACAAGAAGTTCAAGCACGACATCTCGGTGGTGGTCGACCGGCTGGTGATGCGGCGCGACCTGCGCAAGCGGCTGGCCGACTCGGTGGAGACCGCCGTCTCGCTGGCCGACGGGATGGTGGAGATAGAGACGGTGCCGCGGGACGGCGAGCCGGCGATCACCACCTACTCGGAGAAGTTCGCCTGCCTGCACTGCGGGATCTCGATGCCCGAGCTCGAGCCGCGGTCGTTCTCCTTCAACTCCCCCCACGGCGCCTGCCCGCGCTGCACCGGCCTGGGCTCGCAGATGGAGATCGACCCCGACCTCGTGGTGCCCGACCCGTCGCTGACGCTCGCCGAGGGGGCGATCCTGCCGTGGTCGAGCGGCGCGACGAGCTACTACGAGCAGATCACGCAGGCGATCGCCGAGCGTTACGAGATCGACCTCGACGCGCCGTGGGAAGAGCTGGCCGAGGAGCAGCAGGACCTGTTCCTGTACGGCACCAACGGCGATCGGATCTACGTGTCCTACCGCAACCGGATGGGGCGCAAGCGCTCGTACATGACGAGCTTCGAGGGGATCGTGCCCAACCTCGAGCGCCGCTACAAGGAGACGGACTCCGACTGGTCGCGCGAGAAGATCGAGGAGTACATGTCGGTGCGGCCGTGCCCCGAGTGCAAGGGCGCGCGGCTGCGGCCGGAGTCGCGGGCCGTGAAGGTCGGCGGGGTCGCCATCCACGAGTTCTCGGCGATGAGCGCGCGGCGGTCGCTGGAGTGGCTGGAGGGGCTCGACCTGTCCGAGCAGGACCGCGCCATCGCCCGCCTGATCCTGCGGGAGATAGACGAGCGGCTGCGGTTCCTGGAGAACGTCGGCGTCGGCTACCTGTCGATGGACCGCGCGGCGGGGACGCTGTCGGGCGGCGAGGCGCAGCGGATCCGCCTGGCGACGCAGATCGGCTCGTCGCTGGTGGGCGTGCTCTACATCCTGGACGAGCCCTCGATCGGCCTGCACCAGCGCGACAACGAGCGGCTGATCGCGACGCTGCGGCGGCTGCGCGACCTCGGGAACACCGTGCTGGTGGTCGAGCACGACGAGGGGACGATGCGCGCGGCCGACCACCTGGTCGACATGGGGCCGGGCGCGGGCGAGCACGGCGGCTACGTGGTCGCGGCCGGCACCGCCGACGAGGTCATGGGCGTCCCGGAGTCGCTCACCGGCCAGTTCCTCGCCGGTACGCGCAGCATCCCGGTGCCGTCGCGGCGCCGGCGCCCGTCCGGCCACGTGGAGATCGTCGGCGCCACCCAGCACAACCTGAGGTCGATAGACGTG
This sequence comes from Solirubrobacteraceae bacterium, assembly GCA_050696935.1. GTDB lineage: Bacteria > Actinomycetota > Thermoleophilia > Solirubrobacterales > Solirubrobacteraceae > DASSUW01. The sequence continues at coordinate 4,067 of JBOGYU010000344.1, forward strand.
AAGCTGCCGCTCGGCGTGCTCTGCTGCGTGACCGGCGTGTCGGGCTCGGGCAAGTCGACGCTGGTCAACGAGGTGCTCTACAAGGCGGTCGCCAACCGGCTGCACCGCTCCCGGATGCGGCCCGGGGCGCACAAGCGGCTGACCGGCCTGGAACAGCTCGACAAGATCATCAACGTCGACCAGTCGCCGATCGGCCGCACGCCGCGGTCGAACCCGGCGACCTACATCGGGCTGTTCGACCAGATCCGCGACCTGTTCTCCAAGACGCAGGAGGCGCGGGCGCGCGGCTACAAGCCGGGCCGCTTCTCGTTCAACGTCAAGGGCGGGCGCTGCGAGGTCTGCCGCGGCGACGGCCAGATCAAGATCGAGATGCACTTCCTGCCCGATGTCTACGTGCCGTGCGAGCAGTGCCACGGCAAGCGCTACAACCGCGAGACGCTCGACATCCGCTTCAAGGGCAAGACGATCGCGGACGTGCTCGAGATGCCGATCGAGGAGGCGCTCGCCTTCTTCGCGCACATCCCGAAGATCGCCCGGCGGCTGCAGACGCTGCACGACGTGGGGCTCGACTACATGCGCCTCGGCCAGCCTGCGACCACGCTGTCGGGCGGCGAGGCGCAGCGCGTCAAGCTCGCGGCCGAGCTGTGCAAGGTGGCAACCGGGCGGACGCTCTACATCCTCGACGAGCCGACCACCGGCCTGCACTTCGCGGACATCCAGCGGCTGCTGGAGGTGCTCGAGCGGCTGGTGGACGCCGGCAACTCCGTGGTCGTGATCGAGCACAACCTCGACGTCATCAAGGTCGCCGACCGGATCGTGGACATGGGGCCGGAGGGCGGCGAGGAAGGCGGCCTGCTGATGGCCCTGGGCACGCCGGAGGAGGTCGCCGCGGTGGACGGCTCCCACACCGGCGCGTTCCTGCGCGCCCTCGTGGAGCCGGCGGCCCCGAAGGCGCGCCGCCGGCGCCGCGTGCCCGCCGCCGTCGGTTGACGGCGTCCCACCGATCCGTCATCGGCGCGCCCGGTTGACTGCGCGACCGCCCGCGCGTACCGTCGGAGCGACCATGTCGAAGGACACCCACCCGGAGAAGCCGGGCGAGGGCGGCCCGCCGCCGCTGCCGCCCGCGCTCGAGCGCAAGCTGCGCCGGCGGGCGAAGGCGGGGCGCCCGGCGCCGCCG
>JBOGYU010000345.1:0-5199 GCA_050696935.1 Solirubrobacteraceae bacterium
CTCCAGCTCCGCGGTGCGCTGCGCGCGCAGCTGCGCGGAGGCGCGCTCCTCCGAGGCGGCTCGCTCGCGCTTGCTGTCGTCGATCGCGGGCACCGCGACGGCGAGGCCGGCGGCGAGTGCCACGGCGAGGATCCCGGCGATCATCGCGGCCGCGCGGCGGGCGCGGGGGGAGAGCTTGCGGAAGAGGAACGCGGGGATCTGGAGCAGGCCCGGTAGCGGCTCGTAGCGGTCGCTGGGCGATCCGGGCGTCACCGCCCTGACTTTACCACCGGCCCCGGAGTGGTGGTCAGGCGAGCGCGGAGCGCAGCGCCTCCTCCACGTCGGTGTGGCGGTGCTCGTAGCCGAGCTCGAGGGCGCGCCGGGGGACGACCCGCTGGCTCTTGGTGACCAGGTCGGCCATGCCGCCGTAGAGCAGCCGGAGCGCGAAGCCGGGAACCGGGGTGATCGCGGGCCGGTGCAGCGCGCGGCCGAGCGCCTTCGAGAACTCGGCGTTCGTCACCGCCTCCGGGGCCGTGGCGTTGAGCGCGCCGGTCCAGCGGTCGTCGTCCAGCGCGCGCACGATGATCCCCACCACGTCCTCGAGGTGGATCCAGGACATGTACTGGCGCCCGCCGGCCACCGGGCCCGCGACGCCGAGCTTGAACGGCGGGAGCATCTTCGAGAGGGCGCCGCCGCGGCGGTCGAGGACGACGCCGTTGCGCAGGCGGACCACGCGCAGGCCGAGGTCGGCGGCGGCCTGGGCCTCGCGCTCCCACGCGATGCACACGTTCGCGAGGAAGTCGTCGCCGGGCGGCGCGTCGTCGTCCAGGCGCTCGTCGCCGCGGTCGCCGTAGTAGCCGACGGCGGAGACGCTGACGAGCGTGCGGGGGCGCGGGTCGGCGGCGCGGATGCCGTCCACGAGCGCGCGGGTGCCGCGCTCGCGCGACTCGCGGATGCGGCGCACGACGTGGTCGCTCCAGCGCTGGGCGAGGTTCTCGCCCGCCAGGTGGACGACGGCGTCGCGGCCGGCGAGCGCCTCGGCGGGCGCCGGCCCTCGTGCCGGGTCCCAGGCGACGCCCTTCTCGGGGTTCCTGCTGAGCGCGGTGACCTCGTCGCCCCGGGCGGTCAGCTCCTGGACGAGCGCGGAGCCGATCAGCCCGCTCGCGCCGGTGACAGTTACACGCATTGACATCGGTTTCGCCCTCCTCCCTCGCGAGCTCGGGACTGCGGTCGACGTTACGTACGCCCTCCTCCCTCGCGAGCTCGGGACTGCGGTCGACGTGACGTACGCCCTCCTCCCTCGCGAGCTCGGGACTGCGGGCGACGTTACATGCCGGTGTCCCCGGGCGCGTACCCGATCCGGTCGCCGTCGGCCTCCGCGGCGCCCTCGCGCTTGGCCTGGTCGGCGACCGCAGCGGCCACCGCCTCCGGCACGTCGCGGTCGAAGGGGGAGGGGATGATGTGGTCCTCGCGCAGCTCGTCGTCGGCGACGACGGCGGCGATGCCGCGGGCGGCGGCCATCTTCATCTCCTCGGTGATCTCGCGCGCGCGGACGTCCAGCGCGCCGCGGAAGATGCCCGGGAAGCAGAGCACGTTGTTGATCTGGTTCGGGTAGTCCGAGCGGCCGGTGGCGATGATCCGGGCGTACGGCTCGGCCTCCTCGGGCGTGACCTCGGGGTTGGGGTTGGCCATCGCGAACACCATCGCGTCGGCGGCCATCCGGTCGAGCGCCGCGGGCGGCATGACGCGGGCGCCGGAGAGGCCGACGAACAGGTCGGCGCCCTCGATCACGTCGGCCGGGCCGCCGGCGCGCCGCTCCACGTTGGTCGCCTCGGCGAACCAGCGCTTGATCGAGGTCATGCTGCCGTCGTGGTAGTCGGCGCGGTCGGTGGACAGCGCGCCCCTGGAGTCGCAGCCGATCAGGTCGCGGACGCCGGCGGCGAGGAGGATCTTCGCGACGGCGATCCCGGCGGCGCCCAGGCCGACGATCAGCACGTCGAGGTCCTCGAGCCGCTTGCCCGTGAGCTTGACGGCGTTCAGCAGCGCCGCGAGCACGACGACGGCCGTGCCGTGCTGATCGTCGTGAAACACCGGGATGTCGAGCTCGGCCTTCAGGCGGTCCTCGATCTCGAAGCAGCGCGGGGCGCTGATGTCCTCGAGGTTGATGCCGCCGAAGGTGGGGGCGACGGCCTTCACGGTGGCGACGATCGCGTCGGTGTCCTGGGTGCTCAGGCACAGCGGGAAGGCGTCGACGTCGCCGAACTCCTTGAAGAGCATCGCCTTGCCCTCCATCACCGGCATCGCCGCCTCGGGGCCGATGTTGCCGAGGCCCAGCACGGCGCTCCCGTCGGACACCACGGCGACGGTGTTGCGCTTGATCGTGTACTGGAAGGCGCGGGCGCGGTCGTTGGCGATCGCGTTGCAGACGCGGGCGACGCCGGGGGTGTAGGCCATCGAGAGGTCGTCGCGGGTACGCAGCGGGTGCTTGTTGCGCTGCTCGATCTTGCCGCCGACGTGCATCAGGAAGGTCCGGTCGGTGGCGTCGACCACCTCCGCGCCCTCCACCGCGTTCACGGCCGCCACCACTGCCTGCTCGTGCTCCTCGCCCGCGGTGTCGACCGTGATGTCGCGCAGCGTGTGCACGTCGTCGATGGTCACCAGGTCGACGAACCCGATCGTGCCGCCGGCGTCGCCGATCGCGGTCGCGACCCGTCCGAGCATCCCCGGCCTGTGTGCGATCCGCACCCGCAGGACGAGCGAGAACTGGGCCGAGGTCGGCGGGGGCACCGTGGTCTCATGCTATTCGCACCGCTCGCGTGCAGTCCGGCTCGCCGCCTACCGTTTCATGAGTGACGCGGCTCGAGCAGCGCATCGTCGCAGCGGTCGACGCATTCGCGGGCGATCCGCAAGCGCTCGCGCCGGACCAGCTCGGCATCATCGCGACGTACCTGGCGCTCGAGTTCCCGCTCTGGGTGAGGCGCCGCAAGACGACGCACCGCTACGTCGACGACACCACTGTTGACTTGCGCATCAGCATCGACTTCCGTCTGCCGGCCGCAGATCGGTTCCCCGCCACGGCTCGCCCGGAGAGGGGGCAGTTGTTGTACGTCCCGCTGGACATCGCGACCAAGACGTCGCTCATCAGGTTCAGCGTTCGCGACGAGGAGGGGAATGCGCTGTCACTCCAGAACACGCGCGAGAACACGGCGCTGGCGACGGCGGGAATGAACGCCGTGGTCAACGGACTCGCTGGAACCGGGAGCCGCCCGGCCATCGAGCCAGACCAGCTTCGTCCGGAACTCGAGAAGATCATCGCGGCACCGGGCGATACGTGGCAGGCGGCGGTGGAAGCGGCTCTCGGCCCAGGGGAACTCCTCGGCCAGGTGCTCGCCGAGCACGACGAGTACCGCGACCTCCTGGAGAAGCTCGCGAACGGCTTCCTGATGCTGGTGCCGGTGGAGTACAACCCGTGCCTCGACCGAGTGCTCAAGCTCGAGTACAGGGTGGTTCAGGAATGGTCCGGTCGCGGCAGGCGTTCGAGCACCCGCAGGCTGGCGAACGAGCTTGCCTCCATCGGGTGGCTCGACAAGGTTCAGGACTTCGAGCCGCTGCGGATCGGCTGGGCGCAGGGCTCGCACTTCGAATTCGAGGCTCCCGAGGAGGTGGAGCTCGCCGAGGCGCGCCTCGACACGGTGCAGTTCGATGAGCGGTTCGACGACCGCGTCCAGTTCAGGCGCCGTGTCGTCGTCTACGACCGGCCGCAGGTGGACCTCAACGTGTCGCCTCGGGTGGTGCACGATCCACACGATGCGGACGACGCCTCGCTGCAAGCGCTCATGCGTTGCCGATACGACACCGCCTCGGTGCGTCTGCGACTCGCCCCGCCGCTGACGGGCGTCTTCGCGGCCGCGGTGCTCACGTCGATGGTGATCAGCGTCCTACTGTGGCTCGTGTTCGCCCGGCTGCCCCATCTCGATGGCCAAACCAGCTCGGCGGTGCTCCTGCTCCTGCCGGCCCTGCTCGCCGCATACCTCATCCGACCTGGCGAGCACGCATTCGCCACGCGACTGTTGCTCGGCGTCCGCCTTCTGGCCCTGCTCGTGGGGCTGTTCGCGCTGGCCGTGGCGACGATCATCGGTGCGGGCGTCATCAAGCGCGAGGCTCCGCCTCCGCCGACCACCAGATTCAGCTGCACATCGGAGTCCGACATAATCGGGCCCAGCCGCCGGCCGGCGGTTCGGCTTCGCTCGCTCGACTGCGCGAGCGTCCCACGGGCGACGGCTGCAGCCGAGGCGAACCCCAACACCGAGCGGGTGGTCAAGGGCATCGCGATCGCGGCGACCACAGTGACCTTCGTGCTGCTTATCGGCTTCGTGCGCACGTCGTTCGCAGATTGGCGGCGTGGACGGAAGGAGCCGCACGAACAACCGACCTCCGAGGACGATACGCCGCTCATCATCCATTGAACCCGGACCCGATTTCGCCGATGATGGGTCTAGACTCCCTCCAGGCATGAGTAACCCCTACCGCATCTTCAAGGACGCCATTGCCGGCAACTACACGGCCGTCATGACCGAGACGGTCAGCGTGGCCCCGGGCAAGGACAAGGTTGAGGTCGTTCGCTCGCCCGCCGACACGAAGAAGATCTTCGAAGTCGGCAGCCGCCGTTCGGCCGAGGCGGCCTCGGAGCGGGCCCGACAGAAGTAGCAGCACGACTGCACCGACTCCAGCCAGGGCGGTAGGCCGTTCGGCGCTGTCGGAGCGGTCTCACAAACAGCCGCTCTTCAGCCAGAAGCCGACGAACGCGCTATCGGGTGCCGAGACAGGTTGTCGCCAGATGCGAGCCGGCCGAGCCGCCCCAGGACGCGCCGGACGCAGGTGTCGACGTCGCCTCGGTTTGGCGGACGCATCCATGCGGCTGCGTGGCCCGCTGCCAGGCTCTACCGGCGCGCTCGACGGCGCCAGTCGTTTCAGTACCCGAGCTTGGCGAGGCGCTCGGCCTCGGCCTGGCGCTTGGCGTCGCGCTCGCTGCGGCGATCGTCCTCGCGGTCGCGGCGCTGCCCCTCGCTGTCCACGTGCACGATGCGGACGGAGGAGCGGAACGAGCCGTCGCGGCCATGCTCCTCGAGCTCCTCGCGCCGGGCCGGGCGTCCTCCACCACGGTCGCCGCGATCGCCACGCGGGCCGCCGCGGTCGCTCCGGGGGCCGCCGCCTCCGTAG
>JBOGYU010000346.1:0-5197 GCA_050696935.1 Solirubrobacteraceae bacterium
GGCTTGAGCCGCGTGCCGCCGACCGTGACGCGCCCGCCGTCGGGGCGGTCGATCCCGAACACGGCCCGCGCCACCTCGCTGCGCCCCGCGCCGACCAGTCCCGCGAGCGCGACGATCTCGCCCGCGCGCACCTCGAAGGAGACGTCCGTGAACACGCCCTCGCGCGTGAGGTGCTCGACCGTCAGCGCGGGGCCGCCGACCTCGGCGTCGAGCTTGGGGTACATCGCGTCGAGGTCGCGGCCGACCATGCGGCGGACGAGCTCGTCGGCGTCGATGTCGGCGGTGCGCGCGGCGTGGACCACGGAGCCGTCGCGCATGACCGTGACGGTGTCGCAGATCGCGAACACCTCGTCGAGCCGATGCGAGATGAACAGCACGGCGGCGTCGCGCTCCCTCAGGGCGCGGATGACGCCGAACAGGCGCTCGACCTCGGGGCCCGAGAGGGCGGCGGTCGGCTCGTCCATGATCAGCACCCGGGCCTCGAAGCTGAGTGCCTTGGCGATCTCGACGATCTGCTGGTCGGCGATCGAGAGCCCGCGGACCGGGCGCTCGGGGTCCATCCGGACCCCGAGGCGGTCGAGCAGATCGCGCACCTGGTCGACCATGGCGCCGCGGTCGATCCGCCGGCTGCCGCCGAGCGGGTGCCGGCCCATCACCACGTTCTCCGCCACGGACAGGTCGGGGAACAGCGTCGGCTCCTGGTAGATCACGGCGATCCCGGCGTCCCGCGCCGCCGTCGGCGAGTGGAAGTCCACCCGCTCGCCGGCGACCGCGAGCGCCCCGCCGTCGAGCCGGACGGCGCCGGCGAGCAGCTTGACGAGCGTCGACTTGCCGGCGCCGTTCTCGCCGACGAGCCCGCGGACCTCGCCGGGCTCGACCGTCAGGGAGCCGTCGCGCAGCGCGCGCACCGCGCCGTAGCTCTTGGCCGCGTGCTCGAGCTCGATCAGCGGCGCCATCAGGCCTCGTTCACCTCGACGCCGCTCTCGGCCAGCGACCGCACCTGCTCGCGGCTTGCGTCGCCGACGAGCACCGACGACACGCCGGACACCGGGCCGATCGCGCTCAGGCCCGCGCGGTCGAACTTCGAGCCGTCGATCAGCAGCACCGGGTCGCGCGCGCGGTCGATCATCGCGCGCTTGACCTCCGCCTCGAGCGGGTTCGCGTCGGTCATCACGTTGCCGGGCGCGATGCCCTTGACGCTGAACAGCAGCTTGTCGGCGAAGTGCGCGTGGATGGCGTGCACGGTCTGGGGACCGACGAACGAGCGCGTGAGCCGGCGCAGCGAGCCGGCGAGGCCGAGCAGGTCGACCTGCGGCGCGTCGGCGCGCGCGATCAGGTCCATCACCGCGACCGAGGGGGTGAGCACCGTCGCCCGCCTGTCCGAGTCGATCAGCGCGCGGACCGCGTAGAAGGCGGTGGTCGAGCAGTCGACGAACACGGTCTCGCCGTCCTCGACCAGCGCCGCCGCCGCGCGCCCGAGGCGGGCCTTCACCTCGGCCGCGTCGTCGATCCGGCTCTGGAACGCGTCCTCGTCGGGAGCGAGCCCGGGCAGCACCGCGCCGCCGTGTGTGCGCCGCGCCTGACCTTCGCGCTCGAGCAGCTGCAGGTCGCGCCGCGCGGTCATCGGCGAGACGCCGAACTCGGCCTCGACCGCTGCGACGCTCACGCTGCCCGCCGCCCGCAGGCGATCGGCGATCAGCTGGCGGCGCTGCTCCGGCACGAGCCGCGAGCCCTGGCTGTAGCGACCGTTCTCGCTCACATCCTCTCCTACAAACGAGCATAACCGCCCAGATTCGATCATGTCAAGCACTTGGTACCGCCGCGCGGCAGTCCCGCCGGGGCGCTTGCGCCGCGCGGGCTGATGCATTATCGTGATCGTTTCTTGTGCGGTTCTGCGCGAGCCGCACACACTGCGGGAGAGGGAGAACACGTGCTGCACGTCCGGTGCCTGGCGATCGCCGTCGCGCTATTTGCCGCCCTCATCGCGCCGCAATCCGCCGGCGCCGAACGCGGATCGGACGACGCGGTGAGCGTGTCCGGACTGCGCACCAACAGCCTCGAGAACCCACTCGGCATCGGCGGCGACGCGCCGCGGCTGAGCTGGCAGCTGGAGGCGGAACGGCGCGCGGTCGAACAGGCCGCCTACCAGCTCCGCGTGACCTCCGGCGGGCGCACGACCTGGAACAGCGGCAGGGTGCGGTCGGGGCGGTCCGTCGACGTGCGCTACGGCGGCCCGGACCTGCGCTCGCACACCGCCTACCGGTGGGCCGTGCGGGTGTGGACGACCGACGGCGACGACGTCTCCCGCTGGAGCGCGCCGGCGACGTTCGAGACGGGCCCGCTGGCCGCCGGCGAGTGGACGGCCGAGTGGATCGGCGGCCGGGGCATCGGCAGCGAGTGGACGGACTACACGATCGAGTTCACCGCCTCCGGCATCGAGTCGGCGCTCGGCGTCTACTTCCGCGGCCGCGACACGGCCAACGCATACATGTGGCAGATCAGCGAGAGCGCCGGCGCCCTGCGGCCGCACGTGAAGGCCGGCAACGGCTACACGGTCCTTCCAGCGACGCCGTTCCCGGCGGCCTTCGACTTCGGCGCGCGCCACCGCTACGCGATCACGGTGGACGGCGAGACCATCACCACGCGCGTCGACGGCGAGCTGCTCGACTCGCGCACGGACGCGACGCACGGCGCGCCGGGCGTCATGGGCTTTCGCACGAGCGGCGCCGAGCGCGGCGTCGTCCACGACGTCACGGTGACGAGCGCCGGCGGCCAGGTGCTGGTCGACACCGACTTCCCGCCCGGCGACCGCACGTTCGGCGCCGGCACCGTGACCGAGGACGGCCTGGTGGTCGACTCGGCCGGTCCCGAGGCGTGGCTCGCGCTGCTCGACGCCGTGCCGGTCCTGCGCAACGAATTCGAGCTGGCCGACAGGGAGATCGCGAGCGCGCGCGTGTACGCGTCCGCCCAGGGCCTGTACGAGCTGCGGCTCAACGGCGAGCACGTCGGCGACCACGAGCTCGCGCCCGGCTGGACGGACTACCGCGAGCGCATCCAGTACCAGGCCTACGACGTCACCGACCTCGTGCAGGCCGGCGCGAACGCGATCGGGGCCGAGCTCGCCGAGGGCTGGTTCGCGGGCCGCGTGGCGATGTTCGGCGACCGGATCTACGGCGCCGACACCGCGCTGATCGCGCAGCTGCGGATCGAGTACGCCGACGGCGGCGTGCAGGTCGTCGGCACCGACGGGACGTGGCGCACGACGAGCGGCCCGACCATCGCCGCGGACCTGCTCGACGGCGAGTCCTACGACGCGCGCCGCGCCGCCGAGCTCGGCGCGTGGTCCGAGAGCCCGTACGACGACGCCGGGTGGGGCCCGGTCGTCGTCCGGCCGCCGGCGACCGGCAGGCTCGAGCCGCAGACCGACCAGCCGGTGCGGGTCACGCAGGAGCTGGCCGCCGAGCGGCTTCCCTCCCCCACGCCCGGCACGTACGTCTACGACCTCGGCCAGAACATGGTCGGGAAGGTCCGCCTCACGCTCTCGGGCGAGCGGGGGCGGACGATCCGGATCCGCCACGCCGAGGTCCTCAACCCGGACGGCTCGCTCTACACCGACAACCTGCGCAGCGCGAAGGCGACCGACTACTACACGTTCGCGGGCCCCGGGCCGGAGACGTTCGCGCCGTCGTTCACCTTCCACGGGTTCCGCTACGTCGAGATCACCGGACTCGACAGCCCGCCACCCGCGAGCGCGGTCACCGGCGTTGTGATGGGGACCGACGGCGAGCTGGTGAGCGAGCTCGACACGTCGTCGGACCTCGTCGACCGGTTGCACAGCAACATCGTCTGGGGCCAGCGCGGCAACTTCCTGTCGATCCCCACCGACACGCCGGCCCGTGACGAGCGCATGGGCTGGACCGGGGACATCAACGTGTTCGCGCGCACCGCGGTCTACAACATGGACTCGCAGGCGTTCCTGACGAAGTGGCTGCAGGACCTGCGCGACGCCCAGCGCGCGGACGGGGCGCTGCCGAGCGTCGCCCCGATCGTCCCCGGCCGGTTCGACGGCGGCTACGGCATCGCCGGCTGGGCGGACGCCGCCGTGCACGTCCCATGGACGCTGTGGCAGGCGTATGGCGACACCGCCGTGATCGAAGAGAACTACGCGATGATGCGGCGCTACGTCGACTACCTCGCCGCGGACTCGACGAACCACATCCGCTCGGCGGGCGGCTACCTCGACTGGCTGAACCTCGACGACCCCACGCCCGCCGACGTGCTCGACACCGCGTTCGTGGCGAAGAGCACGCGCGAGCTCGCACAGATGGCCGCGGCGATCGGCAGGACGGAGGACGCGGGGGCCTACCGCGCGCGGTTCGAGGCGATCCGCTCGGCCTTCCAGGACGCGTTCATAGCCGGCGACGGCACGGTCAAGGGCGACAGCCAGACCGGGTACATCCTCGCGATCACCAACGACCTCGTGCCCGCCGGCCGGCGCGACGCGGTGACCGCGCAGTTCGTCGAGACGATCGAGCGGCGCGACTGGCACCTGTCCACCGGCTTCCTCGGCGTCGACGGCCTGCTGCCGGCGCTCACCGAGGTCGGCCGGACCGACATCGCCTACCGGCTGCTCCAGAACGAGGACTACCCCTCGTGGGGCTACGAGATCGGCAAGGGCGCGACCACGATCTGGGAGCGCTGGAACTCGATCATGCCCGACGGCAGCTTCGGCCCGATCGAGATGAACTCGTTCAACCACTACGCCTACGGAGCGGCCGGCGAGTGGATGTACCGGACGCTCGCGGGGGTCTCCGCGCTCGAGCCGGGCTACCGGCGGGTGCTGATCGCGCCGCAGCCCGGGGACGGGATCTCTTCGGCGCGCTTCAGCCACGACACCCGCTACGGCACGGTGAGCACCGCCTGGGAGCAGACGCCCGACGGGCTGGCGCTCGACGTGACCGTGCCCGCCAACACCACCGCCGTGCTGCGGATGCCGGCGCCCAGCCGCTGGGCGGTGACGGAGGGCGGCAGGCCCGCCGCCGCGGCCCGCGCCGTCCGCTTCGAGGAGATGGACGGCGACACCGCGGTCTTCGAGCTCGGCTCGGGGACGTACTCGTTCGCGGTCGACCGCGTGCTGGGACACCTCGGCGACGCCGGCGAGGCCACGCGCGAGCTGGCGCGGCAGGCCCGCGACGGC
>JBOGYU010000347.1:0-5193 GCA_050696935.1 Solirubrobacteraceae bacterium
GCGCAGCGACGGGCGGCTCACGGCTCGAGCGCCGCCTCGATCGCGCGCTTGGCCGTCTCGAGGCCGAACGCGCCTTCCAGCCGGGTCGCGACCCGGCCGCGGCGGTCGATCGTGAACAGCCACGGTTCGCTCTGGAGCCCGAAGTCCCGCAGCGGCTTGCGATAGCCCTTGGCGGGATCGTTATCGACGAACACCTCCTGGTGGATGAACGCCATCCTCTGCCCGTAGGTCTCCTTGAGCTGCAGCAGGATGTCGGTCACCGGTCCACACGTGCGCGACTCGCACAGCGCCGGCGTCGCGAAGAGCAGGGCCACCGGCTGCTTACCGAGGACGTCCTTGAAACGGACCTCGTGCATGTCATCCGGCGGCACACGGGTCTCGATCGCCTCGATGTCCCCTCCGGCCGATTCGAGCGTGTCGTTCTCGACCGCGGGAGCGCGTTCGCCGACCGCGGGAACCGAGCTGTCGGGCTGCACCTCCACCCGGGTCCTCGACCCGGTTACGCGGCTGCCCTGCTTCGACAGGACCAGGACCGCGTACTCCCCAGCGTGCCGAAACGGAACCGTGGCCCCGTAGATCGCCGCGAACGGGTCCTCCGCCGCCGCGCCGAACCGGCTCCTGAACTCGGGCCGCGTGATCAGCGAATCGGCGGGCGCGGGGTACGGACCGGCGGCCGGCGCTCCAGGCGACGACGCCACGTAGACGGCGCTCTTGGCATACACGACGCGGTTGGCGTCGTCCAGCAGACCGAACGCCACACGGTTCCTTCCCGGCACGAGTACCGACACTGCCAGGCCGACACTCGCGCCCGGCTGCGCGCTGTCGGCGATCTCCTGCAGCGAACGGCCATCCGCCGCTGGGAAATCCGCGCGGCTGACGTTCGCCGCCTCGGCGAGACCACGGTCCTCCGGGCTCGCCTGTGACCGCGTCCCGGGACCGGCCTCGTCGCCGCCACCGCCGCACCCGCCCGTCGCCACCGCCAGGACGACCGCTGCAATCGAGACCATGGACAGCACCGGACGCGATCCCCGGCGCGCTGGGCCGGACGTCGATCGAGCGAGAAAGGTGGCCATGCTGGCCGCTCATACTAGGCGTCCTCGGAGATCTCAGGTGGCCGGCGATCTACGATGGCGGATAGTAGAATCATGGCGCGATGTTCATTCGGAGGCCGGTCGCGCACTCCTGCCTGGCGCTCGTCTCGCTGGTCTGGGCGCTCGTCGCATTGCTCGGGCTCGCAACCGGGGCGCTCGCCGACCCGCTGACTCCCGAGTCTCAGAGCGGCTCGCCCAACGCCGAAGACATCGACAACCTCTACAAGCTGATCCTCGCGCTCGCGCTGGTGATTTTCATCGGCGTGGAGGGGGCGCTGATCTATGCGCTGGTCCGGTTCCGGGCGCGCAAGGGCCGCGTTGCGTCCCAGATTCACGGCAACGTGCGCCTGGAGATCGCCTGGACCGTCGTTCCGGTGCTGATCCTCGTGCTCATCACGACGGTCACGTTCGTCTCGCTCGACGACATCAGGAGCCCGGCGGCGACGGGTCGAGGTGGCCTCGAGCTCGCCAGCGGGACCGTCGGCGCAATCCGCGACCAGCCCGCTCCGCCCGGCGGCAAGGCGCTGAAGATCATCGTCGACGGCCAGCAGTACGTCTGGCGCTACCAGTACCCGGGACCGCGAGAGGTGTTCGCCTACACGGAGATGGTGGTGCCCGAGGACACCACGCTCGTGCTCGAGATCAGGTCGATCGACGTCGCCCACTCGTGGTGGATCCCGGCGCTCGGCGGCAAGTTCGACGCAATCCCCGGCTACGTCAACAAGACCTGGTTCAAGGCCCGGCCGGGACGGTACCGTGGGCAGTGCGCGGAGTTCTGCGGTCGCAACCACGCCGACATGCTGGCCTGGGTCCGCGTCGTGCCCGTCGCGGAGTACGAGGCGTGGTACGCCCGCAAGGCGCGCGAGATCGAGGTCGCACAGCAGGAAGCGGCGAAAGGCCGCGCCGAGCTTGAGCGGGGATCCGGCGGGTAGTCGACCGTCGGGCTCGAGACGTCCTCCGGTCCCACTTCGTACTAGTGCGCACAGTAGGATGGTCAGGGATGGCGTCTCGGCGAGAGGAGAAGGAGCGCCGCCGGCAGGAGCGTCTCGCGCGCGAGGCGGTCGAGCGCGCGGCTGCGGCGCGTCGCAGGCGATTGCAGCTCGTGCTCGGCGGCGTCCTGGCCATCGCGCTCACGGGCGGTGTGGTGGTCGCGGCCGTCGCCGGTCTCGGTGGGGGCGGCGGCGGAGGGGAGGCTCGCGAGGCGAGCGCGGTTGCCAGCGTCCCTCTGCCGGAACAGCAGACGGGTGATCTCGAGCCGGCGGCCGAGGCCGCCGGGTGCAAGCTCGCGCATCCGAAGGACGAGGGGGCGGAGCACGAGTCGAGGTCGTTCACCGCCGCCGACTACCGCACCAACCCGCCGACGTCGGGCACGCACGATCCGATGCCTTCGGACGACGGGGTCTACGACCCGGGCAGCGCACCCGGGCTCGGCAACCTCGTGCACTCGCTCGAGCACAGCCGGATTCACGTGCAGTACAGGCGCGGCACCGATGCCCAGACGGTCAAGGAGCTCGAGGCGCTGGTGGCCGAGAACGACGGCTACCACATGGTGCTGTACGAGAACCCGACCGGCATGCCGTTCGCGGTGGCGGCGACCGCGTGGGCCCAGCAGCTCGCGTGCCCGCGGATGAACGACAAGGTGTTCGACGCGCTGCGCACCTTCCGCGACCGGTACATCGACCAGGGTCCCGAGCAGGTCCCGTAACGTACGGCCGAGCGTGGCCGCCGTTGAGTCCGTGATCACGATCGGGATCGACCCGACGATCGAGCTCGGGCCGGTCACCATCGCCTGGCACGGGCTTATGATCGCCGTCGGCATCCTGGTCGGCGGCGCGGCGGTCGCGCACGACGCCCGCCGGCGCGGCCTGGACCCCGAGCGCGTGTACGCGATCGGGCTGATCCTCGTCATCGGCGCGCTGCTCGGAGGGCGCGCGTTTTACCTGCTCGAGCACGGCGAGCTTGACGATCCCGGCGCCTGGCTGGGCACCACCGGGTTCACGTTCTACGGCGGGTTCATCGCGGCCGCCGTCGGGATCGCGTACTACATCCGGCGCCAGCGGCTGAGCCTCTCCTACCTGGATGCGATCGCCGCCGGCCTGCCGCTCGGGCTGGCAGTCGGGAGGATCGGCGACGTGATCAACGGCGAGCACTACGGCCCGGCGACGACGTTCTTCCTCGGCGTCCGCAACACGCATCCGGATGCGCTCACCCCGAGCCCCGACCTTGCGTACCACTCCGGCGGCCTCTACGAGGTGCTGATCGGCGCGATCGTGTTCGCGATCGCGTGGCCGCTGCGCAAGCGCTTGCAGCCGTGGCCGCTGGCGCTGATGTGGCTCGTGCTGGCGCTGCTCGCCGTGGGGCGGTTCTTCGAGTTCTTCCTGCGCTCGGACTCCGAGGACCTCGCGCTCGGGCTCGAGATCGCCCAGTGGACGAGCATCGTGCTTCTGGCGGTGGCAGTCACCGGCGCGTGGGTGACCCTGCGTCGGTGGCCGGCGCGGCGCGAGCGTCCACGGCCGCCTGGCGCTCGGAGAACCGGCGCACCGCGACGAGCACGTCGTTGATCGTCTCCTCGGCCGGCTTGCCCTCGCCGCCGGTCGCCGCCTGTGCGACGCGCTCACGGATGTGTGCCTCGAGCACCTGCAGCGAGACCTGCTCGAGGGCGGTTTGGGCGGCGGCCACCTGTGTGATGATGTCGATGCACGGGGCATCCTTGTCCGCGAGCCGCTGCAGGCCGCGAACCTGGCCCTCGATCCGCCTGAGGCGATTCCGGATGGCGTGAGAGTGGTTCATCCCGCTGGGCGGTCCGGTGGCTCGGACCTGTCGTGTCGCATGTGTACGCACCGGCATCGTGGGCAGGCGTCGGCCTGGACTTCGGTCAGCACCTCGCCCGTGTCGAGCTCGACGAGCTGGCCGCCGCACTCGGGGCAGCAGTGCGCGTCGTGGTCGGCGTCGGGAGCGCTCTCGGTGGGTGGCCGGCTCATGCGTTGCCGGTGGCGTCGCGGCTCTGCTTCGCGAGCCACGCCTGGAACTCGTTTGGCGCCAGGACGACGACCGAGGCGCGCATGACGGCGTGGCCGAGCCCGCACAGCTCGGCGCACAGCACCGGGTATCGCCCGCGACGCGTCGGCGTGACGCGCAGGTCGGTCGTGATTCCCGGGACCGCGTCGATCTTGGCGCGGAACGCGGGGACGAAGAAGCTGTGCACCACGTCCAGCGAGCGGACGCGGAACTCGACGGGGCGCCCCTGCGGGAGGTAGAGGACGGTTGAGCGGACTGGCTCGCCACTTGGCCGCGGGTAGTCGAAGTTCCACGCGAACTGCTGGGCGATCACGTTCACGCTGAGTGCGCGCGGCTGCCTGCGCTCGATGTCGTCGAGGACGACGAACGCGTAGGTGACGAGGCTGGCGATCAGGATGCCCGGGACAGCGGTCCACAGCACCTCCAGCGGCGTATTCCCGTGCGTCGGCGGGCCGTCCTTGAGCTCCTCGCCCGGCCGCATCCGGAACCTCCACACGCTGTAGAGCACCACCGTCTGGATCAGCACGAAGATGGGCACCGAGACGATGAGCAGGACGTCGAACTCGCGATCGACCTTGAGCGCGCGGGTGGCGGCGGACTGCGGGAACCAGTCGATCGCGAGCGCGAGCGCGATGCCTCCTGCCGATGCGACCGCTGCGATCGCGAGCATGTGAGCGAGGGGGTGCCGTCGCATGACGCCTCAACCTACTATGAGGCATCATAGATCGTGTGACGCCGCGTCGGTCAGTTTTGCGCCGCGGTCTGGAACAGCAGCTCGACGAGCTGATCGAGCTCCTGGTCGTCGAGGTTGTCGGCGTAGTCGCCTGGCATGACGCCGGGATTGAACCCCTCCTCGACGACCGCGTCCGGGTCCACGATCGACGTGCGGATGAACCCGCGGTCGCGACCCTTGAGCGCCTCGTCGAGGTTGGGGCCGACCGAGCCGTCGGCGTCGGCGGCTGCGAGCGTGTGACAGCTCCCGCAGCCTTCGCGCGCGAACACCTGCCTGCCCTGTTCGACCGGTCCGCCGGCGGGTTCGGGCGGCGCGCCGCCGTCGCCGTCACCGCCGCAGGCGGCCAAGGCC
>JBOGYU010000348.1:0-5186 GCA_050696935.1 Solirubrobacteraceae bacterium
GGCGCCCCGCCGCTCGAGCTCCCCTCGCCGCGCCCGGCCCGCATGGACGCCCCTCGTGCGGCGCTCATGGCGCTCGCTGTGGGCGCCGTGCTCGCGTTCGTGTTCGCGCTGCGCGCGGGGCCGCCGATCGCGGTCGCGGTCTTCCTGGTGCTGTGGCGCGGGGTCGGGCCCGGCCGGCTCGTGGCCGGAGCGGCCGCGCTGCTGCTCGTGGTCGTGCCGGTGCTCACGCTGGCCGTCCCGGTCCCGAACCGCGGCGGCTACAACCCGGAGTACGCGCTCGAGCGGCTGCCCGTGCACTGGGTGACGGTCGCGGCGTTCCTGCTGCTGCTGCTGGCCCTGGCGCGGTCGTCGACGCAGCGTCGGATGCTCGGCGATCGTGACGGCATACGCAACCGCAGGTGAAGAGTCGGCGGCCGCGAGAGCGGCGACCGGCAGCCATCGAACCCGCAAGTGCCGACATGCAGGAGATCAGCACCCGGCCCGACGGCGTCGAGACACGTGCCGACGAAGCCAACGAGCTGGCAGGGCCCCAGACACGGCTAAGCCGCAGTTGTTTACGAAATCGGCCGGCTATCCCGCGCGTGCTCTCGTCTTGAGGGCCCCAACGGCCGTAAACCCTCCGCTCCCGTGCCGGAGGGTGATTGAACGTCTCTGACTCGGCCCACGGCGCCGAGGCATCCACGGATGATCGGTGGATCCAGGCTCAGTATGGCCAGCGAGCGTCCGGCGGGAGGCCCAGCCGGTGCGCGAGCGGCCGCAGGCGGGCGAGCACCAGCGCCTTGATGGCGACGTTGCGCGCGAACCACGGGAGCTCGGCGAGCTGGCGCGCGACGTTGCGTGCGCGGGCGCGGCCGCGCAGCGGGGCGAACGGCCGCTCGTACTCGGCGAGCGAGCCGGTCCGGCCGGCGTATCGCCACCACGGCGAGAGCACGCACCCTGTCAGCAGCGCGAGCGTGACGCCGACCGACGAGAACGCGTCGTGCACGAGCATCGCTCCGCCGGGCGCCACGCGCGATCCCCAGCGCGCGAGGTCGTCGCGCGCCGGGCCGTAGCGGTGGGCGCCGTCCACGTAGAGCAGTGCCAGCGCGCCGTCGACCTCGCCGAGCGCTTCCGCGGAAGCGCTCCGCAGGTGGCGGCCCCGCTCCGCCACGCCCGCCGCCTCGAGGTTCGCGCGAAACGCCGCATGGTCCTCCTCGCCCCGCGCGGCGTCCGGCGCGATCTCCTGCGGCCCGCGGTCGCCGCCCCCGTGCGGATCGATCGCGACGACGCTCCCGGCCGCCGCTGCCAGCACGATCGTCGACCGCCCCCGGAACGACCCGATCTCCACGACGGTCCCGCCCGCGGCCGCCGCCCGTGCCCACAGCCGCCGCGCCTGCGCCTCGGTCAACCACCCCTCGACCCGCGAGGCCGCCGCGACGGCGGCGTCCACGCCCACGACACCGTCGCCGGTCACGAGGTCGTCGCCGGTGACGAGGTCGTCGCCGGTGACGAGGTCGTCGCCGGTGACGCGGTCGTCGCTGCCCACGACGTCGTCGCCGGCCGCCGGCCGCGGGGCGTCCCTCACGCGCTCCTCACCGCGGGTCTGCGCCCGAGGCCGAGGGTGAGGACCGCGAGCGCGGCCGCGGCCTGGAGGCCGAGCACGACCGTCGCGAAGCCCTCGATGCTGCCGAGGCCTGCGCCGAGGAGGAGGGCGACCTCCGCCGTCGCGGCGGCCGCGAGTGCGTAGAGGAACGTGACGCGGCGGAGGGCGAGCATGTACTGCACGCAGAGGTAGCCCGCGGCGAGCAGGGTCATCGCCACGCCGAGGACCAGCAGCGCGCCCGCGGCCGGGACCGTCTCCTCCCCGAAGGCGAGCCGTAGGACGAGGCGGGGGGCGGCGGCGTAGGCCACCAGCATCGGCAGCGCGACCGCGCCCACCATCGCCAGCGCGCGCAGGAGGACCGGTCGCGCGTCGGTGCCCGTGTTCGCGCGGCGGACCGCCTCCGGCAGCAGGTAGAGGCCGACGCCGATGGCGACCCACACGACCGCCTTGGCCGCCACCGCGGCGGCGGCGTACGCCCCCGCCTCTTCGCCGCCGATCTGGCGCTTGACGAGGATCACGTCGACGTTCTGGAGTACGGCCACGAGGAACAGGCCGAGCACGGCGGGCCAGGCGCCACTGAGCAGGTCGCGCAGGCGCTCCACGGCCTGCGTCGCCGCGGGGCGACCGATCCGGCGCGCCGTGATCCACGCCAGCCCGGCGGCGGCGGCGAGCATCGAGAGCGGCGTGCCCAGGTAGGCGCCCGTCACACCCATCCCGGCGGCGACCAGGACCAGCCCGATCGCGAGCCGGCCGAGCGCCTCGAGCACCAGCGACCACGCGACCGGGCGGTAGGCGTGCAGGCCCTGCAGCGCGCCGCGCTCGACCGAGAGCAGCAGCCACAGGCAGCCCGTGGGGAGCGTCGCCGCCGCCGCCCATGCCTCGTTCACCGACAGCAGCGACGCGAGCTGCTCGCGCAGCAGCGCGGCACCCACGGCCACTCCCAGGCACCCGGCGAGGAGCAGCCGGCGCCATCGGGCGAGCGTCGCCGCGAGCCGGCTCCCGTTCCCGAGCCGCCCCGTCGCGGTCTCCCGCGCGACCGCGACCTGCACCGCCGAGCCCGGCACCGCCAGGATCAGGAAGGTCGAGAGCAGCGCGGCCAGGGACCCGTAGCCCTCGGCGCCGAGAAGACGCGCGAACAGGACCGTGAACAGCAGGGCGATGGCGTTGGAGCCGAGCGTCGCGACGGCGAGCCCGGCCGCCTTGAGCGTGTTCGAGCCGGCGAGCGACTCGCGCAGGCCGGCCCGGCGGGACTCCGCGGCGGCATCGAGCACCGCGAGCGTCTCGCCGGCGGTCCGCTCCCAGGTGAACGTGTGTGCGCGGGCCCTGGCGGCGGCGCCGAGCCGCTCACGCAGCTCGCGATCCTCCACCAGCTCGCGCACGCGGGTGGTCAGCTCCGGCCCGTCGTCCGCGAGCAGGCCGGTCTCGCCGTCGACGATCGACTCCGGCAGCCCGCCGACGCGCAGCGCCGCGCTCGGGGTGCAGTAGAGCGCAGCCTCCATCACCGTCAGGCACCAGCCCTCGGCGGAGGACGCGGTGAGATTTACCCACGCGCTCGAGAGCAGCTCCGCCTTGCGCTCCTCGGAGACGTGGCCGTGGAGGGTCACCCGGTCGCCGAGACCGCGCGCGGCGATGTCCGCCTCGATCGCCTCGCGGTGGTCGCCCTCGCCGGCGACGTCGAGGTGCGCGGCCGGCACGCCCTCCAGGACGTCCAGCAGCAGCTCGATCCGCTTGTACTGCTTGAGCCGGCCGAGGTAGAGCAGCCGGGGGGTGGGGGAGCGCTCGCCGGCAGCGAAGGACGCCGGCTCGGTGCCGAGGTAGCTGACTTGGATCTGCTCGTCGGGGATCCCGAGGGCGCGCAGGTCGCGCCGGCCGGCGTCGGAGATCGTCACGAACGGCGTGCCGCGGTACAGCGCCCGCAGCGGGAGCGTCTCAGCCAAGAACGCGGCGACCGCGCCCGCGCGGCCCATCTCGGCGGCGTAGTGGTCGCGATGGACGTGGTGGACGAGCGTGACGCTGGGGCGGCGCAGCCACAGCGGCGTCAGGAAGCTGATGCCGTTGACGACCTCCAGGACGACGTCCGCGTCGCGGCCCACGCCCCGCAGCACCGACCAGGCGGCCCGCGGGAAGACGGTGAGCCGGGAGCCCATCCGGTGCACCGTCAGGTTGGGCGCGAGCTGCTCGACTGCAGCGGCGCCCGGGTGGTCGCCGGCGACGACCGTCACGCGGTGCCCCCAGGCGATCCAGCGCGACACCTGCCCGTAGAGGTTGGTCCCCGTCCCGCCGCCCTGGGGATGCGTCCAGTCGCGGTCGGTGAGCAGCAGGATGTGCCGCGCGGCCATGGCGGGGCAGCCTAGCCAGGCCGATTGCCGTGGGTACACTGGCCCGCTCATGCCGGTCCCGATCGCGACCCTGCTCGCCATCTGCCTGCTCGCGCTCGCCCTGCCGGGAGCGGCATTCGGGCAGGGCGCGGGCGACGACCAGTACTCCGACCCGTTCGGGAACGAGCAGACCGGGGGCGGGGGCGACGACGGCTCGTCGGGCGGCGACGACGGCTCGTCGGGCGGCGACGACGGCTCGTCCGGTGGCGACGACGGCTCCGGCGGCGGGTCGTCCGGCGGCGACGCTCCGACATCGTCCGGCGACACCGGCTCGGCGGGCACGGGCACGGGGGGCGGCGGCAGCGGGTCGTCTGGCGTCAGCGGCTCTTCGTCGGGCTCCACCGGGGCCGGCGAGACGGGATCGTCGGGGTCGTCCCAGGCCGGCGAGCTGCCGTACACGGGCGCCGACGCGGGCCTCCTCGCCCTGGGCGGCGCGCTCCTGCTGGCCGGCGGCGTCGCCCTGCGCGTCCGCCTCCGTGACCAGCGCTAGCGAGACGGCCGGGCCGGAGGCGACCGAGCGGGCCGGCGCCGAGCTGGCGGCGCGGCTGCGGCCCGGCGACGTCGTGCTCGTCTCCGGGGAGCTCGGTGCCGGCAAGACCACCTTCGTGCGGGGTGCGCTGCGCGCGCTCGGCGTGCCCGGGCCCGTCACGAGCCCGACCTTCGTGGTCGGCCACGCCTACGACGGCTCCACCGGCCCGGTGTGCCACCTCGACCTGTACCGTCTCGCCGGCATGGGCGACGAGGACCCCGGCCTCCTCGACCCCTTCTTCGCCTCCGACGCCATCGTCTTCCTCGAGTGGCCCGAGCACGGCCCGGGGGCGTGGCCGGACGAGCGCGTCGCCGCCGCGGTCCGGTTGGCGCACGCCGGCGGCGACCGCCGGCGGATCGAGGTCGACCGGCGAACGTCATGGAATCACCGCGCGCCATGATCCTGGGCCTCGACACCGCCACGGCGGCGACCGCGGTTGCGGTGTGGGCGCAGGACGGGCCGGCGGTCGAGCGCCGCGACGACCCTCCGCTCGGGCAGCGTCCCGCCCACGCCGCGCGGCTGCTGCCGCTGGTCGAGGAGGCGCTAGAGGCGGCCGACACGAACTGGGACGCGATCGAGCGGATCGCCGTCGGCGTCGGGCCGGGCGGGTTCACCGGCCTGCGCCTCGGCATCGCCACCGCCCGCGCGCTGGCCCAGGCCCGCGACCTCCCGCTCGCCGGCGTCTCGAGCCTCGCGG
>JBOGYU010000349.1:0-5185 GCA_050696935.1 Solirubrobacteraceae bacterium
GGTCGCCGGAGACCGCGCCGGGCGCCGGGGCCGCGGCGGCCGTCGCCTCGCGCTCGGCGCGGTTCGGCTGCTTGCGCAGCGTCCAGCCGACCGCGAAGAACAGCCCGCCGATGATCAGGAACGGCACCTTCGGCAGCCCCGGCACCAGGCCGAACGCCATGATCACCACGCCCGCGACGAGCGGCGCCTTGCGCTGGTCGAGGATCTGGGCCGCCACGTCGGAGCCGAGGTCCCCGTCGGACGCCGAGCGGGTGACGATGATGCCCGTCGCGACGGAGATCAGCAGCGCGGGGATCTGCGCGACCAGGCCGTCGCCGACGGTCAGCAGGGAGAAGTGCGAGGCGGCCTCGCCGAACGGCATGCCCATCTGCATGACGCCGACCACGATGCCGCCGACCAGGTTGATGCCGGTGATCAGGATGCCGGCCATCGCGTCGCCCTTGACGAACTTGGACGCGCCGTCCATCGCGCCGTAGAAGTCGGCCTCGCGCGCGATCTCGGACCGGCGCCGGCGCGCCTCCTCGTCGGTGATCTGGCCGGTGTTGAGGTCGGCGTCGATCGCCATCTGCTTGCCGGGCATCGCGTCGAGCGTGAAGCGCGCGCCGACCTCGGCCACGCGGCCGGCGCCGTTGGTGATCACGACGAACTGGATCACGACCAGGATCAGGAAGATCACGAGGCCGACGACGACGTTGCCTCCGACCACGAACTCGCCGAACGCGGTCACCACGTGCCCGGCGTCGCCCTCCAGCAGGATCAGGCGGGTGACGGAGATGTTGATCGCCAGCCGGAACAGCGTGGTCAGCAGCAGCAGGCTGGGGAAGGACGAGAAGTCGAGCGCGCGCGGCACGTACATCGTCGCCACGACGATCATCAGCGCCGCCGAGATGTTCAGCGTGATCAGCAGGTCCAGCAGGAACGCCGGCAGCGGGATCACCATCATCGCCACGACCATCACGACCGCGAGGGCGGCGACGAGGTCCGAGTGGCGCCCCGCCTTCTTCAGCAGGTTCATGCGGCGCTCCTCGACTGCCTCGCTGCGCTCGTCACCGGGCTTCGCCCTCGGGCGACTTGGTAGACGTATGCGAGGAGCTGGGCGACGCCCTGGTAGAGCTCCTCGGGGATCATGCGGCCGACCTCGACGCTCGCGTACAGCGTGCGCGCGAGCGGCGGGTCGGGCACGACGGCGACGCCGTGCTCGGCGGCCGTGCGGCGGATCCGCAGCGCGAGGTGGTCGGTGCCCTTGGCCACCACCACCGGCGCCGGGTTCTCGCCGCCGTAGCGCAGGGCGACGGAGAAGTGCGTCGGGTTCGTCACCACCACGTCGGCGGTGGGCACGGCGTCCATCATGCGCGCCTTTGCCAGCTCCATCGCGCGCCGGCGCTGGGCGGCCTTGAGCTCGTTCGGGAGCTCCTGCTGCTTGTGCTCCTGCTTGATCTCCTCCTTGTCCATCTTCAGGTTCTTCTCGAACCGGTGGCGCTGCCACAGGAAGTCGATCGCGGCGATCGCGAGGTACGCGAGCGCGGCCCACTGGGCGATCTGGAGGACGGTGCTCGCGAGGTGCCCGAGGAACGCGGCGGCCGGCATGCCGACCAGGGCCGCCATCTCCTCGAGCTTGGGGAACACGGCCAGCGCGACGATGCCGCCGACGGCGACGATCTTGAGCGTGGTCTTGATCGCCTCCACGGCCGAGTTGGGGCTGAAGAGGTTCTTCAGCCCGGTCAGCGGGTTGAGCTTCTTGACCTGCCACAGCGCCTTCGGCGCGGGCTTGAAGCCGACCTGGAGGACGCCCGCGAGCGTCCCCGCCACCGCGCACACCACGAGCACCGGCGCGACGGCGAGCCCGACGTGCATGCCGGCCTGGGCGAACAGCATGCCGACGCCCTCGCGGCTGACCACGTCCGGCGAGGAGACGAAGGCCAGGATCGCGACGGTCGCCTCCTGGATCCGGCGCACCATGCCGGGCCCGAAGGCGGTCAGCGCGAGGATCGAGGCCACGAGCACGAGCGCGCCGTTGACGTCGGCGGAGCGGGCGACCTCGCCGCGCTTGCGCGCGTCCCCGCGCTTCTTGGGGGTTGCCTTCTCGGTCTTGTTCTCGGCCATCTACGCGACCCTCAGCGTCCGCAGGGCGGCGGCGACCGAGCGCTGGAGCTCGTCCCCGAGCCAGCCGGCCACGAACGGCAGCGAGGCGCCGACGAGCACGAGGCCGACGATCACCTTGGCGGGGAAGCCGACCGCGAACACGTTCAGCTGCGGCACGACGCGGGAGACGAGGCCGAAGGCGACGTCGGTGAGGATGACCGCGAGCAGCACCGGCGCGCCGACCTGGATCGCCGCGCCGAAGATCCCGCTGAACGCGACCTGCGCGCCCTCGACCAGCGAGCCGATCGCCGGCGCCTCCGCCAGCGGCACCGCCTCGTAGGAGCGGGCGAGGCCCTGGACGACCCACGCGTCGCCGTCGATGACGACGAAGATGATCACGCCGACGAGCGCGTAGAGCTGGTTCAGCACGCCGCCGTTGGTGCCGGTGATCGGGTCCACGAGCGCGCCGAAGGAGAAGCCGATCAGCGTGTCGAGCAGGTTGGCGGCCACCTGGAGGGCGGCGAACAGGGCGGCGAGCGCGAACGCGAACGCCATCCCCACGAGCATCTCCTTGAGCATCAGCCCGGCCAGGTGCCACACGTCCTCGGGCAGCGGGGCGGTGCCGGCGACGATCGGGGCGATGCCGATCGCGAGCGCGACCGCCACGATCCCGCGGGCGCGCGCGGGCAGCAGCTTCGAGGAGAACAGCGGCGCGAGCAGGAACAGCGGCGACACGCGGCCCAGCACCAGGAAGAACCCGATCACCTGCTCCTCGCCGAACGGCAGCACCATCACGCGCCCACCATGTCGGGGATCGAGCCGTACAGCTCCTGCGTCCAGCTCACGATCTCGCCGAGCATCCACGGGCCGGCGACCACCAGCACCACGGCGAGGCCGATGATCTTCGGGATGAACGTCAGCGTCTGCTCCTGGATCTGGGTGACCGCCTGGAAGACGGACACGATCAGGCCGATGACCAGGCCCACCAGCAGCAGCGGAAGCGCGATCTTCATCGCGACCTCCATCGCGGAGACGCAGATGCTGACGACGCTGTCCTGGCTCATATCTGGAAGCTCTCGACCAGCGAGCGGGTGACGAGGTGCCAGCCGTCGACGAGCACGAACAGCAGGACCTTGAAGGGCAGCGAGATGAAGATCGGCGGCAGCATCACCATGCCCATCGACATCAAGGTGGCGCCGACGACGAGGTCGATGATCAGGAACGGCAGGAAGATCAGGAACCCGATCTGGAACGCCGTCTTGAGCTCGGAGATCACGAACGCCGGGATCAGGACGTGCGTCGGGATGTCCGCCCGCGTGTCGGGCCGCTCGAGCTTGGCCAGCTTGGCGAACAGCGCGAGGTCCTTCGTGCGCGTCTGGTCGAACATGAACTCGCGCATCGGGCCCTCGGCCTTCTTGTAGGCGACCTCCTGCGTGATGTCGCCCGCGCGCAGCGGGTCGATCGCGTCGTCCTTGATCTTCGTGAAGGTCGGCGCCATCACGAAGATGGTCAGGAACAGCGCGATGCCCACCAGCACCTGGTTGGGCGGTGCGGTGGGCGTGCCCAGGCCCGAGCGGATGAAGCCCAGGACGATCAGGATGCGCGTGAAGCCGGTGACCGTGAACAGCAGCGCGGGCACCAGCGAGACGCCCGCGATCAGCAGCAGCAGCTGGACGGCGTTGCCGCCGTCCACCTTCACCGGATCACCGTCCTGTCGCGCAGCCGTTCGAGCCAGCCGCCGGCCTGCCCGAACGCGGCGGGCGGGGTGGGCGGGTGGTCGTCCAGCAGCCCGAGCGCGCGCGCCTCGGCCTCCGAGTACGTCCGGATCGGCGTCACGCCGCCCTCGCTCACGCCGAGCAGCACCACCTCGTTGCCGGCCCGCACCAGGTGCATGGACCGGTTGCCGCCGAGCGGCAGTGTCGCGAGCGTGTTCAGCCCCGAGCCGGACGCCCGCTCCTCGCGCGAGGCCTTGACCTGCTTGAGCACCCAGTGCAGCCCGTAGATGACGGCGATCACGACCGCGAGGCCGACGATCGTGCGCACGAGGCCGCCGCCGGTGGAGCCGGCGGCTTGGGCGGCCGCGTCGGCCCCGTCGAGGTTCAGCGGCGTGCGCTCGCCGTCCTGCCCGACGGCGGCGAGCAGCGGGATGAAGGCAGGGGTGATCGGCATCGAGGAACGGATGAGCCTGGATGGGACTCCGCCCGGTGATCGGCCGCGCTAGCGGGCCCTTGAGGCGTGCTCGAACCGCAGCTCGTTCACCACGGCGCCGGCCAGCAGGATCAGCGCGAGGGCGTAGAACCACACGAGCGCGATCAGCACGAACACGAACGTCGTGCCGGCGCGCAGCGTCGTGATGTTCTGGAGGTAGAGCGGGAAGGCGAAGTCCACGACCGCCATCGCCAGCGTGGCGCCGAGGGCGCCCGGCCACACGCAGCGCCAGGGGATCGCGCCCTTGGGTACGAGCCGGTAGGTCGCGCACAGCGCGCCGAACAGGATCGCGACGCCGGCCGCGAGGCTGATCCAGTAGACGAGCCCGCGGACGTCCGAGAGGCCGAACGGGAGGTCGTCGACGCCCGTGGTCAGCAGGCCCTGGAGCGTTGGGACGGCCACGCTGGCGACGATGAACAGCAGCACGACCGCGAACATGCCCAGGCCGAACAGCTTCTGGCGCACCCACGTGCGGCACGGGCGGTGGTAGATGCGGCAGAAGGCGGTGTCGAGCGCGCCCCAGAAGGAGGCCGCGAACCAGACGGCCGCGACCAGGGCGACGATGCCCGCGGTCGTCGAGGACTCCTGGAGCCGGCGGACCGCCTCGCTGAGCGTCGACTCCGCGGCGCTGGGGAACAGCTGCTGGAGGTCGAACAGCAGCGACTCCTGGACGTCCGGCGAGCGCAGCACCCGGCCGGCGATGAACAGCGCCACCAGCGCGACCGGGAAGATCGACAGCAGCAGGTTGTAGGCGACCATCGCCGACAGGCCCGTGAGGTTGTCCTCGTAGGCCTTGCGCCAGAAGTTGACGAGGGCGTGGCGGACGCGGCCCATCGGACGCCGCATCCCCTGCCGGGGCGCGCGCTACGCCTGCGGGGCGGGCACAGCCGGCGCC
>JBOGYU010000350.1:0-5182 GCA_050696935.1 Solirubrobacteraceae bacterium
CCGTCGCGCTCCGGCCGCCGGAGGCCGGCCAGCAGCCGCTCCCGGACGGTCGGCATCCTCCGGTGCGCCTCGATCCCGGACGCGCGCGGCCGGAGGTGCACCCGCACCGCGTCGGAGCGCACCAACGGGTCGGCGACGACCCGCCACTCGTCCAGCGACATCGCGGCGACCGGCTTGCCGGCGACCTCCGCGAGGATGATCCGCCCAGTCAGCGGCGACTGCGAATCCAGCTCCGCCAGGCGGCGAAGCGCGAACCCGTCCTCCTCGGCGGCGGGACGGATGACATAGGCGTTGGCGGCGTACATGCGATGGCTCCTCGAGTCGGAAACGCTGCTTCGAGAAGCCCGGACGCGCCCACCCCCGCCCGTATTCCCTCCCGGCCGCCCGTATTTCCCCTCCGGCTTCACCGCGGCCGACAAGCAGGCGACGCTCCGCTCCCTGCTCGATCTCATCGCCGGCCTCCGGCGCGCCGGCGCCATCACGTTCGCGCGCATGTGCGTGACGTGCCGGTTCCTCCGCCGCGACGCGCACTCGGACCGCCCCGGCGCCACCACTGCGCGCGCTTGTCGACATGCCGCTGGCGGACGGAGAGCTGCGCGTCGACTGCGCCGAGCACGAGCCCCGCGCGGGCGATCCCACCTCTTCACGCACGGCTAAACTCCGCGACACCCCCGCCGGAGTAGCTCAGTCGGTTAGAGCAGCGGAATCATAATCCGCGTGTCGGGGGTTCGAGTCCCTCCTCCGGCATCGTCGTCTGCACGCGCGACCGACGGGAGGACCATGGCTCTCGGGCGAAACGACCCCTGCTGGTGTGGCTCGGGCAAGAAGTTCAAGCACTGCCATTTTCCCCAGCAGGAGGTCGGCGAGGAGAGGCGCGAATGGACGCCCGGCGACGTTGCGGCGCTCGTCGCGAATCCCTTCTACGCGATCGAGATCGAGCCCGCGCTCGCGAAACCGCACAAGCCGCTCATCGACGAGGAGACATGGATCGCCGCCAACCTACGAGCGATCGAGGAGAGTGGCGCTGAAGTGTGGCTCCGCAATCTCCTCAGCGTGCTCAAGGGCAACTACCCGTGACCAGCATGAGCTGATGGACGAGCCGAACCCGCTACCGATCATCCAGACAGTCTTCACCGCGATGACCGCCGCCGACCATGGTCCGCAGGCGATCGTCCTGCAGGCGGCAGTGCACGGTTGGATGGAGGGACACCTATCAGTCCCTGGGCACGAGACGAGAGATCTGCCGCCACACCCCGGCGAGATGCCGTCGCCGCCGTTTCCTAATCCCGACTCGCCACGGCTCAAGGAAATCCTTGACGACACCCGGGAGCGATTCGCCGACGACGAAGCGGAAGCTGCTGCGGCCTACGCGATCGCGTTGGCGTGGCAGTCCGGCCGCGACGAGGGCAAGAACTGCCCCGGATGCGGCATCGAGCTCGCGTCGTCCCCAGTCGCTCGCGCGATGCGGGAAGGCCGGATGCACATCGAGTTCCGCCTGCCCGAGACGGATTGATCCAGGCCACGCGAATCCTCGATGCTTCTACCCAGGCGCTGCTCCACGCCGCAACGACGGCGTTTCGAACAACCGTAGGCTGGCTACACCACTGCAACCAGCCGGCGGCATTGGACAACAGACGTGCCTCGTTGGGGCGGAGGGCACCTCCGGGATCGTCGGCTCCACCGGCTGTTCCAGAAGAGCACCGAGTACTGCTCAACTCGCCCACCTACGCACCGGCATGGGGCGTCAACCGCGCTGGCACTGGTCCGCAAAGAGGCGCACGTACGTGCAACCGCTGCGGCGCTGACGTGCGACGCGGGGAGCGGTGCGCGCGCTGCGAGGCCGAGCGGCCACGCAACACGCCTGGCCGGCGCGATGCGGCCGGGTTCTGCCGGCGCACCCTCGCGCTGGCCGGCGGCCGGTGCGCCCGATGCGGGCAACGAGGAACGTGCAGGCGCACGACCCGACGCCGGTAGTGCAGGGCGGCGCGGCCGCGCGCGTCGGCGTGCCGGCGTGCTGGAAGCGCCATGCGGACGAGGAGGCGCGGCTCCGCCGGACGCGGTCCTGATGGGAAATGACGTTGGGATCAAGCGGCGGCTGGTCTGCTCGGAGCGATTATCGGCGGTGGGCTCACCGCGACCTCGGCGTGGCTCGTCGAGCGCCGCCGCGATGCCGGTGCGCGCCGCGCGGACGCCGACACGCGGCGACGTGCGCTGCGACAGGCCCTACGCCTCGTGGCCGAGGATCTCTGGCACGCGCTGATGCTGGCCGAACGCGCGTACGAGGATCAGCGCTGGTGGCCGTGGCCACACCAGAGGCTCGGCACCAGCAACTGGGACGTCTACGCGCCGGCCCTGGCCGAGTCCGACGTCGACGATGACCAGTGGAGCAAACTCGCGACAGCATTCGTCGTCATCGGGGACGCCAACATGCGCCTCGAGCGACGAGGCGAAGATCCACCGCAATTCACACCCGGGGACGACAAGTTGGTCATCGGCGTGATCGGCGCTCTAAGCATGGCGATGAGGGTCATGCACGACCTCACCGGGAGCTTCCCGATCTACGCGGACTGGACCATCGTCAAGCACATGCGGGAGTACGGCACAGCGCCGCACCTGGTGCCGCCCGAGGACTCATCGGCCGACGTTTCTTGACGTACCGATCGAGTAACGCGGGGCCCGTCGACTTTTCGTGCGGAGCGGCGGAGCCTTCCGGTCCCCCCGCCCCGCCAT
Organism: Solirubrobacteraceae bacterium; assembly: GCA_050696935.1. GTDB lineage: Bacteria > Actinomycetota > Thermoleophilia > Solirubrobacterales > Solirubrobacteraceae > DASSUW01. Next base: position 2,731 of record JBOGYU010000350.1, read on the forward strand.
GTGGCGAGGGGACTGTAGCCCTCCACACCGATACCGCCGGGCGGCGATCCGGAGAGACGTTGGCGGCGATCGCTCCGGTTGACGAGATACGGTCGGCCAATGCCCTCATCGGTCGCAGAACTCGGTTACGAGCTCTCCCTGAGGGCGATTGAGGAGCAGGAAAGCCGCCTCGGTGACCTCCGAGGCCGCGCGGGGACGCTCCTCGCCGCGGCCTCCATCGCAAGCTCGTTCCTGGGAGGGCAGTCGATCCGGGCCGGTGACCTGTCGATCCTCGGGGTGCTCGCGGTGCTCGCCTATCTCGGCTGCGTGGGAGCGTGCATCAAGGTGCTCCTCCCCCATCGCCTCGTGCTTGCTTTTCGCGGGTCCGTTCTGGTGAAGGCTGCACGAGAAGCCACCGTTGCCGACGCGGACGAAGCCATGGAAGCGGCGACGGGCTGGATCGAACGCTTCGTTGAGGACAACCGTACGCAACTGGACGATCTCAGCCGCTGGTACACCGCCGCATGCCTGGCGCTCGGCGCGGAGGTCGTGTTGTGGGTCCTCGGAGCGCCGGGTATCCTCGAGTGACGATGGCGAGCGCAGCTACAGCCCCAGCCGCAGGGCCCTCGGCGCCACCGAAGCCGTTGCCCAAGGATCCACCGCCTGGGTTCGGCATTCCGGAGAAGCGCGGCAGCACCTCCGACGACCGCGACTAGCCTCGATTCGTCGGTAAGCCCGTGAGGTGTCTCGTGTCGGGTGGCGCTGACGTTTGGGGTGGATGTGAGGGCGTTGGTGGGCGCCGCGGGGTTGATCGCGGAGTGGGTCTTGGCGCGCGCCGGGGAGTCCGGCGGTCGTTGTGGGCAGCGGTCAGCGGCGGCCGGGCGGCCGCGTCCTGTGTGGCTCGTGGGTCGAGGTGGTGGCCGGCGCTCAGGCGGGCAGCGCGGCGAGGCGCTTGAACGCCTTCGCGACGGCGGCGGCCCAGGGCCAGTCGGCCGGCAGGTGCAGCATGAGCCGGCGGGGGTGGCGGGTGAGCTTGCCGGCGACGTGCAACAGCCGGTAGCGCAGCCGCTTGGGTTCGCAGACAGCGTGCTCGCCGTCGAAGAGCAGCAGCTGGGTCCAGACGGTGAGATCGTGGGCGCAGAGCGCAGCTTCCAGCCACGCCTGGTTGGCCTCAAACGCCGAGAAGGGCAGGTTCGACAGGCCGGTGCTCTTGAGCTCGCGGACGCGGTCTTCGACGATCGCGTGGGCGCGATGGCGGGCCTCCAGGGCGGCCAGATCGTTGTCGGGCTGATCGGTGATGAAGCACTGGAAGCGGTGCCCGTCGACGTCGGTGAACGAGAGCTGGGCGCCGGGATGCGGGCGCTCGCGGCGGACGATCAATCGCGAGCCCTGCGGCCACGCGTCGAGCGAGAGGTGACCGGTCAGCTCGGCCACCCACGCCCCGTCGCGCGGCTGCCCGTCGCCGTTGGTCGCAGGCCGCCACCCGGCTTCGGGCAGCGCCAGGATCGCCTCGCGCACCCGGGCATCCATGGCGTAGCCGAACGAGAACCGTACGCCCGTCTCGCGGCACGCCTCGGCCAGCGCGTGGCTGGCCCCGGCCGAGTCCGAGCGCGCGAGGATCGGCCCGTCCAGCGCCGCGGGCGGGAGCTGCTCGAGCGCCAGCTCGAACACCTCCAGGTGGTCGTCGGCGTTGTTGGCTCCGGCATTGCCGGGCCGCAGGATCGCGGCCAGCACCTGCCGGCCGCAGCTGGCCAGCAGCGGGTTAAACCCGAACCCGCCCTTGTAGTGGCCGGCCGCGCCCTCCTTGTCCGAATGCGCCGCGATCGGCGTCGCGTCGAAGTCGAGGATCACCTCCGCAGGCGCCGCCCCGGCCGCCCAGGCCCGCGCTCTCGCCTGCGCGCGCGCCGCGCGCAGGCGGTCCAGCTCTGCCTCGCCGACCGACAGCAACACCCGCCGCGCGGTCGAGACCGACGCTACGTCGCCGAACAACGCTGGCTGCGAGCCCAACGCGACCAGGTCCGACACGCAACGCCCGCCGTCGGCCAGCATCACCGCCAGATCGCAGAACACCCGACCCGGTTCATGGACCGAACGACGCTCGCGCGTCTCGCCCAGTGCCCACCCGAGCGCGTCGGCCAGCGCTCGGCGGCCAACGGCAGCAGCGCGGTGCCCGCTCGTGACGACAACCCGATGCCGTCCGCGCGGACTTCTATCTTCTGGATGCTGGAACGTCCCATCACCTTCAAGGTGCGCCTCCTGAGCGGGAGAGAAGGGTCTCGACAACCACAACTCTCCCTGCTCAGGCGGACGTTTCAGCCCGCCAGCAACCCAAACGCCACCCCGACTAGCCCGGATCGTGCAGTAGGCGTGGGAGTGTGACTGCGAGCGGCCGGATGATGGTCAGTGACGTCGATCGGTGACGGCGTCGGGCTGGTGGTGGGGTTCGGGCCGGCCGGCCGAGCCGCCGGACGGG
>JBOGYU010000351.1:0-5172 GCA_050696935.1 Solirubrobacteraceae bacterium
CGGTAGCGGCCCGGAGCGAGCTGCGGGCGCCAGCGAGCGGTCAGCGTCCGGCCTGTGCGCTGCCGGCCGAGCCGCAGCCGCGCGGCGACCGGGCCGCCGGCCTCCGGCACGAGGTCGATCCGCACGCGCATCCGCCGCGGCCGGCCGTCGATCCGGTACGTCACGGTCAACTCCGCGCCCGGCGCGAGCACCGCCGGCGACACGGAGAACGAGCTGGCGGCAGGCCGCGGCGGGAACTCGGCCCCGCCCGTCTGGGCGTGCGCGGCGGGCGCGAAGGCGAGCGCGACGAGCGGGATCAGCCAGCGTCGCATGACCCGGGCAGGGTCGGCCCCCGCGGCGGCCGGCTCAAGCGCTGCACGGGTTCCTGCGAGCCGTATATGCCTTGACACGTACATAACTGTATGGCAATATTCGCTCCCGTGGCGACCACCTTCGACGTCCTGGCCGAGCCCACCCGCCGCCGCATCCTCGACCTGCTGCTGGACCGCGAGCGGCCGGTCGGCGAGCTGGTGAGGAGGCTCGACGCCAGCCAGCCCGGCATCTCCAAGCACCTGCGCGTGCTGCGCGAGGCCGGGCTGGTCGAGGTCCGCCACGACGCCCAGCGGCGCTTCTACCGGGTGCGCCCGGAGCCGCTCGCGGAGATCGACGCCTGGCTGGCGCCCTACCGGCGCCTCTGGGCCCGGCGACTCGACGCCCTGCAGCGCCACCTCGACGAGACGGAGGAACGATGAACCTCGGCACCCTGGAGACCCACGGCGATCGCAGCGTCCTGCGCTACGAGCGCCACCTCAAGCACCCCATCGACCGCGTGTGGAGCGCGATCACCGAGCCCGACGAGATCGTCCGCTGGCTGGCGGCCGCGGAGGTCGACCTCGCGGAGGGCGGCCGCGTCCGGCTCGAATGGCTCAACACCAACGAGCACGGCGAGCGCTACGAGAAGGCGGTCGCGGAAGGGCGGATCACCGCGCTGGACCCGCCGCGCCTGATCGAGTACGACACCGACGTCCACGGCGCGCTGCGCTGGGAGCTCGACGAGGCGCCCGGCGGGACGCGGCTGCAGCTCACGGTGAACATCGCGCTGCCCGAGGACCGGGTCACCGAGAACCGGTCCGGCTGGCACGTCCACCTGGACTTCCTCGAGGACGCGCTGGAGGGCGGCGCCATCGACTGGCCGAACTGGCCGCGCGACCGCTGGGCCGCGATCCACGAGCGGTACATCCGCCCCGAGCAGTCGCGCCAGCCGGTCAGGCCGCGAGCATCCGCCCCATGAGCGCGGCGGAGCCGGCCTTGGACAGCGGCTCGTTGAGGTTGCCGCACTTGGGCGACTGAACGCACGACGGGCAGCCCTTCTCGCACGGGCACTCGGTCACGAGCCGGTGCGCGTCGTCCACCAGCGCCTCGAACGCCTGGAAGCCCCGGCGGGTGATGCCGATCCCGCCGGGGTGCCCGTCGTAGATGAAGATCGTCGGCCCGCCGGTCTGCGGGTGCAGGTTCGTGGAGAGCCCGCCGATGTCCCACCGGTCGCACATCGCCAGCAGCGGGAGCACGGCGATCTGGGAGTGCTCGGCGGCGTGCAGCGAGCCGAGCAGCTGGTCGAGCGGGAGGCCGCCCTCCCCCGGCAGCTCGTACCACAGCGCCTGCGTGGCGAACGAGGTCTGCGGCAGGTCGAGCGCCACGAGGTCGATCGCCTCGTGGTCGGCCAGGCGCTTCTTCTGGTAGGCGAGCACCTGCTCGGTCACGACGACGGTCCCGAACGAGAGCGTCACGCCGAGCGCGGTGCGGCGCTCGATCAGCCGCTCGATGTAGGTGTCGGTCTCCTTCTTGGGCTGCGTGTACCAGTCGCCCTCGAACGGGTGCACGAGCGCCCGGCGGCCCTCGAGGTCGAGCCCGTCCACCTCGTAGGCGCGGCCGCCGTGCAGGTAGACGGCGCCGTCGTGCACGGTGGTGTGCGCGCGCTGGAGGTCGACCGTCCCGAGCAGCTCGCCGGACGAGCCGTCGACGATCACCACGCCGTCGCGGCTCGCCGAGCGCAGCGAGACGGCGGCCGCCGGGAACTCCTCCGGGCGGCGGGGGACGAACGTGCCGCCAGGGCGCTCGCGCAGGTCGCCGGCTGACACCAGCGCGTCCGCGAACCGCCGCCACTGCGGCCCCAGGAACTCCGCGTCGGCGTCCTCCAGCGGCCCCTCGTGCGCCGCGCACAGCAGGTGCGCGGCGTGCACCTGCTCGTTGAAGGGATCGAGGATCGCCGCCTCCACCGGGCGGTCGAGGAACTCGTCGGGGTGGCGGCAGAAGAACTGGTCGAGCGCGTCCTCGCCGGCCACGTACAGCGCCAGCCCGCGGCCGCGGCGGCCCGCCCGGCCCCACATCTGGCGCAGCGAGGCGACCGTGCCGGGGAAGGTGACGCAGATCGCCGCGTCCAGCGACCCGATGTCGATCCCCAGCTCGAGCGCGTCGGTGGAGACGACCCCGAGCAGCTCGCCCTCGACCAGCCGCCGCTCCAGCTCCCGCCGCTGCTGGGGCGTGTAGCCGGCGCGGTAGGGCGCGATCCGGTCGGCGAGCTCCCCGTGGCCCCGATCCCGCAGCCCCAGCTCGGCGAACCGCGCCATCAGCTCCACCGCCTTGCGCGACTTCATGAACACGATCGTGCGCGCGCCCTCGATCACCAGGTCGGCGAGCACGTCGGCCGCCTCGGCGAGCACGGAGCGCCGCGCGGCGAGCTTCTCGTCGACGATCGGCGGGTTCCACATCGCGACCGTGCGCTTGGCGGCGGGAGCGCCGTCGCGGTCGATCACCGTGATGCCTTCGAGCCCCGTGAGCCGCTCGGCCAGCTCGCCCGGATTGGCGATCGTGGCGCTGGCGAGCAGGATCCGCGGCGCGGTGCCGTAGGCGTCGGCCACGCGTCGCAGCCGGCGCAGCACGTTGGCGACGTGCGAGCCGAACACGCCGCGGTACACGTGCGCCTCGTCCACCACGACCACCGCGAGGTTGGCGAAGAAGTCGCCCCACGCCGGGTGGTTGGGGAGGATCCCGAGGTGCAGCATGTCGGGGTTCGTGAGCACGACGTTCGCCCGCTGGCGGATCGCGCGCCGCTGCTCGCGCGGCGTGTCGCCGTCGTAGATCGCCGGCCGCGCGCGCTCGACGCCGAGCGCGTTCAGCGCGCGCGCCTGGTCCTGGGCGAGCGCCTTGGTCGGGTACAGGTACAGCGCGCGCGCCCGCGCGTCGCGACACAGCGTGTCGAGCGCCGGCAGGTTGAAGCACAGCGACTTGCCCGAGGCGGTGCCGGTGGTGACGATCGTGGGCCCCGCCCACGCGGCGTGCAGCGCCTCCCCCTGGTGCGACCACAGCCGGTCGATCCCGCGCGCCCGCAGGGCCGCCGCGACGTCGCCGTGCAGCTCGTCGGGGATCACCGCCTCGCGCGGCGGCCGCGGGTGCTGGGCCGCCTGCATCACGAGCCGCTCGTCCTCCCGGCCCGCCTGGAGCAGCGCGTCCCAGGGCTCGATGTCGCGGACGACGGCCATCAGTCGCCCTCATGGTACGTCCGGCCGTCAGCCGGGCAGTATTCCGGTATGGGCAGGGTCCTCACGCTCGCCGCGGTCCTCCTCGCCGCGCTCGCGGCGCCGGCGCGCGCCGCCACCTGCCCGAACGCCGACCGGGTCACGATCCCGGGCGCCGACCGCCAGGAGCGCCACTGCCTGGATGACCTCACCACGGCCGCGAACCGGACGTCGGGCCGCACCGACCCGACCGACTGGTCGGGGCTGCACGCGGAGGGGACGCGGAACCCGTCGGGCGTCCCGGGCCTCCAGGTCGAGGGCCACTTCCCGGACGACTCGACGACGAACTCCTGGCAGGCGCGCAACCACGACTCCCAGTTCGTGATCCGCCTGCCCCACCGCTGGAACGGCAAGCTGGTCATCACGGGCGCGCCCGGCGTGCGGCGCCAGTACGCGAACGACTTCATCATCAGCGACTGGGTGCTGGCCCGCGGCTATGCGTTCGCGGCGACCGACAAGGGCAACACCGGCACTGCCTTCTACCGCGACGGCGAGCAGCCGGGCGACGCGGTGGCGGAATGGCACCGCCGCGTCGCCGAGCTCACGCGCGCGAGCAAGGAGGTGGTGCGCCTGCGCTACGGCCGCGGCGCCCGCCGCACGTACGTGACCGGCATCTCCAACGGCGGCTACCTCACCCGCTACGCGCTCGAGAACAGCCCCGAGCTCTACGACGGCGGCGTGGACTGGGAGGGCACGCTGATGCATCCCGCGGGGCCGAACCTGTTCACCTACCTGCCGGTCGCGATCCGGAACTACCTGGCGTGGAAGCGCGGCGACGAGGCGGCCCACCAGGCCATCCTCGCGGCCGGCTTCGAGCCCGGGTCGGAGTTCCTGTGGGACTACCACGAGGTCGTGTACTGGGACCTCACGCAGCGCATCTACCGCGAGGAGTTCGACCCGGCGTATGACGGCCTGCTGGAGGCGGGCATCCCGTTCTGCCAGTCCGGCACGCCGGCCTGCGACGCCGACTACGACTACGCCAGCCGCCCGCAGGCGGTCAAGGACGCCGTCGGCCGCGTGTCCAACAGCGGCCGGATCGGCAAGCCGATGCTGACGCTGCACGGCACGCTCGACGCGCTGCTGCCGATCCGCACCGACTCGGACGTGTACACCCGCATGGTCCGCGCGGCCGGCCGGGGGCCGATCCACCGCTACTACGTGATCGACCAGGGCACCCACGTCGACTCGCTGTACGACGACTTCCCGGACCGCCTGCGGCCGATCCTGCCCTGCTACCGGGCGGCGTTCGTGGCGCTCGAGCGCTGGGTCGAGCGCGGCGAGGCGCCGCCGCCCAGCCAGGTCGTCCCCAAGGGCGAGGGCGACGTGGTCAACAGCTGCAGGCTGGCCGATTCCGGCGGGAATCGGCCGAAGTAACCTCGTCGGAGCGCATCGCGCTCCAACTTTTGCTTTGCTATCGACACACGGTCCGCTCGCAGGGGGCGGCGGACCACGGGAGGAGGTGCCGCCGACAGGGGTAGCCGCCGGCACCCGCCCACGCGACAGGCGGGAGGTTTGCTCGCATGACCGGCGCATCGTCTGGAACGCATCGTGCGATGTCGAGGAGGTGGCGGCGCGTCATCGCGCCGGCGGTGGCGGCGGCGGCCGCGCTGGCGGTCGC